>NZ_JCACHU010000151.1:0-76972 GCF_059504005.1 Belnapia sp.
ATGCCGAACAGATTCGCCGATATCAGGCCCGTTGGGAATCCGACAGGCTGCTAGCTCAGTCGATCTGGATGCCGGCGCGGCGGATCGCCTCGCCGTAGCGGGCGATCTCGACGCGGACGAGGGCGGCGGCCTCGTCCGGGCTGCCGCCGGCGGGCTCGAAGCCGGCCTCGCGCATGCGGGCCTGGAGTGCGGGCTCGGCGAGCGCCCGGATCGCCGCGGCGGACCAGCGGCGGAGCACCGCCGGCGGGAGGCCGGGCGGGCCGTAGAGCATGTACCAGACATCGAGGTCGTAGCCGGGGATGCCGCCCTCCATCACCGTCGGCAGCTCCGGCAGCGCGGCGACGCGGCGGGCGGTGGTGACGGCGAGGCCGCGCAGCAGCCCCTGGCGGATGCCGGGGAGGACGGAGGAGAGCGTGTCGAAATTCACGTCGACCACGCCCTGCGCCAGGTCCATCACCACCTGGCCGCTGCCGCGATAGGGGACATGGATCATCCGCACCCCCGTCGCCTGCATGAAGAGCTCGGCGGCGAGGTGCTGGCTGGTGCCGACGCCGTTGCTGGCGAAGTTCAGCTGTCCCGGCCTGGCCCTGGCCAGGGCGACGACGCCGGCGAGGTCGCGGGCGGGGGAGTTCGCCGGGACGGTGACGACCATCGGCACGGCGGCGACGAGCGTGATCGGCGTCACGTCCCGCGCCGGGTCGAAGGGCGGGGCGCGCATGGCGAGCGGGACCTGCACCATGTTGCTCACCGTGCCGAGCGTTGCGGTATGGCCGTCTGGTCGGGCGCGGGCAGTGGCGAGCGCGGCGATCGTCCCGCCCCCGCCGGTGCGGTTCTCGACGGCGACGGGCTGCGCGAAGTCGTCGCCGAGTCGGGCGGCCAGCAGGCGGGCCAGGATATCCGTGCCGCCGCCGGGGGCGAAGCCGACCAGCAGGGCCACCGGGCGGGAGGGAAAGGCCTCCTCGGCCGCCGCGGCGGCGGGGAGGAGCAGGCCGGCGAGGGCGTGGCGGGGGATCACGCGCCGAGCCTCGGCGCCTGGAGCTCGTCGGCGAGCCCGTCGAGCTGGACGCGAAGCGGGGGCGGGACCGGGATGCCTTCCGCCGCGCGGCGGCTGCGCGTCGCCGCGCTCTGCTCGCCGGGGAGGAAGATGCGGTCGACGCCGGGCAGCCGCTCGCTGCCGCGGATCTCGCGGGCCAGCGCGTCGACGCGGCGGCGGAACTCGGCGGGGTCGCCGAAGGCGGCGAGGTCGATGGCGAGGATCGCCTGGCCGGTATTGGTCGCCCTGGTGTCGTCGGCGTTGAAGTCGACCACCTCGCGGCCCATGGCGGCGCCGTTCAGCGTGCCGGCGAGCAGGCCGAAGATCAGCGCCAGCCCATAGCCCTTGTAGCCGCCGATGGGGAGCAGCAGCCCCTCCCCTGCCCGCTTCGGGTCGGTCAGCGGCTGGCCCTGCCGGTCGATCATCCAGCCCTCGGGCATCGGCTCGCCGCGCTGGGCGCGCAGCTTGACCTTGCCGTAGGCCGCGACCGTCGTCGCCATGTCGAGGACGATGGGCGGCTCGTCCTGCGTGGGCACGGCGACGGCGATGGGGTTGGTGGAGAGCAGCAGCTCCAGCCCGCCCCAGGGCGGCAGGTGGTTGGCGCTGCCGACGGCGAGGTAGAGGCCGATCATCCCCGCCTCCATCACCATCCGCGCATAGAGGCTGGCGGGGCCGGCATGGTTGCCGTGGCGGACGCCGCACCAGGCGACGCCCTGGGTGCGCGCCTTGGCGATGGCGGTGCGGGCGGCCATGGTCGTGGCGAGATGCCCGAGCCCGTTGTCGCCGTCGATCAGGGCGGAGGCGGCGCGTTCCTCGATGATGCGCGGGGTGGCGCGGGGGTTCATCCCGCCGGCGCGCATGCGGCGCACATACTGGGCGAGGCGGAAGACGCCATGGCCGTCGGCGCCGATGAGGTCGGCCTCCGTCATCAGCCCGGCGACGAGCGCGGCATCGGCGGCGGGCACGCCCGCCGCCTCGTAGATGCCGGTCATGAAGCGACGCAGCGCCTCGGCCTGGATCAGCTCCCGCATCGGTCGTCCTCCCTTGGGCAGGGAGGCTAGACCGGGGCCCGGGCTCAGGCCATGGCCGCCGTCGCGGAGCGCTTCAGCCCGACATATTCGAGCTCCGCGATCAGCGCCGTGGCAATCGCCTGCACCAGGATGAAGCAGGCGCCGAGCGCATTCGGCGCGATCCAGCCGGGCAGCAGGAGCAGCACGCTGTCGAGCGCCCAGAGCGCATTGCCCGTGACGATGCCGAGCACCAGCAGTCGCGGCAGCTGCGGCCGGGTGCAGGCCCAGGCGAGCAGCGCGGCGAAGGCCAGCAGGAAGAGGCCGGACTCGCGCAGCAGCGGCAGCGGCAGGTGGAACCACCAGCCGAGCGGCGCGGCGCCGACCGCGAGCAGCAGGCCGAGGCCGGCGCAGCTCACCGCATCGAGCAGCAGGGCGCGGCGGAGGAAGGTCGAGGGGATGATCGCGCGCGTCATGTCTCAGGCCCCCGGCGCGAGGTCGGTGAAGCCGAGGACGCGGGCGAAGCGCCCATCGGCGGCCAGCTCGGCGATGTCGGTGCCGGCGGCGACGGCGGGGCCATCCCCGTCGGCGAGTTCCCAGGTGAAGCGGAGCAGGTCGTGATGGGCATCGACCTTGCCGGCGCGCCGGAAGCTGAGGCCAGGGAAATGCGCCCTCGCCGCACCGATCATGGCGGCGATCCCGTCGGGGCCACGGCCTTCCATCAGCGGGTCGGTGTAGGTCGCGGCCTCGGTGAAGGTCTCGCTGGCCAGCGCCGCGCGGCGGGCGGCATCGGCCTCGTTCCAGCAGGCGATGTAGGTGTCGATCAGCTGGTCATGCATCATTCTGTCTCCCGTGCAACGGCGGGAAGGTCCCGCCGATGCAGGGGAGGATGCGGAACCGGCCGCCGCCGGGCGATTACGCGGGAGGTAGAATTCAGCGCGCCCGCGCCAGGAGCCGGCGGGCGCGTTCCACGACGGGGAGGTCGATCATGGCGCCCTCGAAGGCGACGGCCCCCTGCCCCGCCGCCAGCGCCTCCTCGAAGGCGGCGATGAGGCGGCGGGCGCGCTCCGCCTCGGCCGGCGGAACGCCGTATTCCTCGTTGATGATCGGCACATGCGCCGGGTGGATGCAAGCGGTGCAGGCGAAGCCGAGCTTGCGGCTGCGCTGCAGGCTGGCGCGGTAGCCCTCGAGGTCGCGGAAATCGGCGAAGGCGCCGACCGAGCCGAGGGGCAGGATGCCGCTCGCCCGCGCCGCGGCCACCACCATCATGCCGAAGGCGTAGAGCATGTCGGCGCCGGGCTCGGCCTCCAGCTCGGTCGCAAGGTCCTCGGCGCCGAGGCCGAGCGCGGCCATGCGCCGGTCGGCGCCGGCGATGGCGGCGAGATGCAGCAGGGCCTCAGGCGTCTCGACGATGCCGATGAAGCGGGTATGGCCCTGCGACAGGCCGAGCGCGGCCTCGCGGGCGGTGACCACCTCGGCGAGCAGGCGGATGTGCTCCGGGCCCATCACCTTCGGCAGCATCAGCGCCGAGACCTCGGGCCGGATGGCGGCGGCGATGTCGGGCATGGCGAGGTCGAGCGGGCGGTTGATGCGGACCGCGAGCGCCTGCCCCTCGGCATGCAGCGCCGCAGCGGCGGCCGGGAGCGCGGCGCGCGCAGCCTCCTTCCCGGCCGGCGGGATGCTGTCCTCGAGGTCGAGGATGACGACGTCGGCGCCCCGCGTGTGCGCGCGGGCGACGAAGCGCTCGGCGGTGACGGGGACGAAGAGCAGGGAGCGCCAGTTCGGCAGGGTCATCGCGGTCTCCTCAGGCGGCGGCGCCGGACTGCAGCAGGGCGTCGATCTCGGCCTCGGCATAGCCTGCCTCGGCGAGGATGGCGCGGGTGTCGGCGCCGAGGCGGGGCGCGGGCCGCGTCGCCTCGCGCATGCCGCCGCGGAAGGTGACGGGGGTGCGGGTGCGGCGGATGCGGCCCTCGGTCGGGTGCTCGTCGCTCTGCCAGAAGCCGACATCGCCGAGATGCGGGTCATCCAGCAGGTCGTCGATGGAGTTGTAGCGCGCGGCAGGGACGTCGGCGGCGGCGAAGATCGCCAGCCACTCCTCGGTGGTCCTCTGCGCCAGCGCCTCGACCTGCACGGTGAAGTAGTCGGCGGCATGCTGCGTGCGGGTGATGGGGGTGGCGAAGCGCGGGTCGGCCTTCAGCTCGGGCCGGCCGATGGCGTCGAAGAAGGCGAAGGCCTGGCGGTTGTCGTTCGGGCGGATGGTGATGAAGCCGTCCCGCGTCGGCAGCGGGCGGTAGTCGGGCGAGAGCAGGCGGGCATCGCCGCTCGGCCCCTCGGGCGGGTCGAAGGTGGCCGCACCCAGATGCTCGCTGGCGACGAAGCTCGCCATGGTCTCGAACATCGGCACCTCGATCGCCTCGCCCAGGCCTGTCCTCTCGCGCCGGTAGAGGGCGAAGCCGATGCTTTGGGCGGCGACGAGGCCGGTGATGTGGTCGGTCATCACCATGGGCACGAAGCGCGGCTCGCCGGTGGCGCGCTCGAAGGTGCCGGCGACGCCGGAGAGGGACTGGATCACCGGGTCATAGGCCGGGCGGTTGGCATAGCGCCCGTCCGTGCCGAAGGCGACGATGCCGCAATGGACGAGGCGCGGGTTGAGGGCCTCGAGCGAGGCATGGTCGAGCCCGGCGCGGGCCAGTGCCGCGGGGCGGACATTGGAGACGAAGACGTCGGCGCCGGCGATCAGCCGCCTCAGCGCGGCGAGGCCCCCGGCCTGCTTGATGTCGAGGACGATGCTGCGCTTGTTGCGGTTGAAGTTGATGAACTTGCCCGACATGGCGGGCGAGCGGCTGCCGGCGGCGAGGGTGCGGAGGATGTCACCGCCCGGCGCCTCCACCTTGATGACCTCGGCGCCCTGGTCGCCGAGGGTGCGGGTGCAGATCGGGCCGACGACGACGGTGGTGAGGTCGATGACGCGGACCCCGTCGAGCGGCCCGCCCGCCATCAGGCGAACTCGCAGTCGAGCTGCCCGCAGAGATTGCCGTCGCGGTCCTGCACCCAGGTCGCGGCCTTGCCGGCATCGGGCGCGCGGCCGCAGAGGGTGACGGTGTCGCCGACATAGATCGGCCGCGTCAGCCGGGCGGTGAAGCCGGCGAGCCGGCCCGGCGTGCGCGCCACGGCGGCGTCGAGCAGGAGCTGCATGGTCAGCCCGCCATTCTGCACGGTGGCGGGGTAGCCCTCCTCGCCCCGGGCATAGTCGGCGTCGTAGTGAATGCGGTGCGCATTCCAGGTGAGTGCCGAGTAGCGGAAGACCAGCGGCGCGCTGAGATGCGCCTCGACGCGCCAGGCGGCATCCGCCGGGGCGGGTGCGGGCGGCGGAACGGGGCTCGCCCCGCCCGGCTTCGGCGCCTCGCGGTAGACGGCGTCGAACTCCTCCTCGGCGACGACCTGGCCGGCGACGCGCCAGGTGTGGCGCATGGTGAGCACGGTGATGAAGCCGGTGCGCGCCTGCTTCGGCAGGATGGCGGCGACCTCGGCGGTGCGCTCGGCCATGTCGCCGATGCGCAGGGTGCCTGGGATGGCGACGCGGCGGCCCGCGCCCATGCGGCGCGGCAGCGGGATGGGCGGCAGGACGACGCCGGGATGGGGGTGCCCGTCCGGGCCGATCTCGGATTGCCGCGGCGCCTCGTTGCAGAAGAAGCCGAACCAGTGGGGCGGCAGCGCATCGCCCTGGCGGAAGCCGGCAGGGTCCATGTCCAGCATGGCGGCGATGCGGCGGACCTGCCCGAGGGAGACGTCCTCCTCGACGATGCGCCTGCGGCCGACCCAGGCCTGCAGCGCCTCGCTCACCGGTCGCGCCATTCGGCGAGCAGGGCTGCCATGATGCGGTCGACATCGCCCATGGCATTGTAGCCATGGAAGCTGAAGCGGATGCGGCCGCGGCCGTTCCAGGCCCAGACGCCGCGCTGGACCAGCGCCTCGGTCAGCGCCGCGGCGCCGGGGCAGGCGATGCAGACGCTGGCGCCGTGCCGCGCCGGGTCGCGCGGGGTGGTGCTGGGGATGCCCTCCGCCTCCAGCCGGGCGAGCAGCGCCGTCGTCAGGCGCTGGACATGCTCGGCGACGGCGCCCAGCGGGAAGGCCGCGAGGTAGTCCAGCGCCGCGGCGAGGACATAGACGGCGCCATGGCCGGGGTTGCCGCGGGAGAAGCGCATCGCATCCGGCAGCAGCCGCAGGCCGGCGGCGTAGTCGGGGCGGCCCGTGTCGTCGATCGAGTGCCAGCCCGCGGTGCTCGGCGCCCAGTCCGGCTGGCGGGCGCGGTTCCAGTAGGCGATGGCGGTGCCGGTCATGCCGAGCAGCCATTTGTAGGCGGCCGAGAAGGCAAAGTCGGCGATGCGCGGGTCGATCGGCAGGTAGCCCGCCGCCTGGGTATGGTCGACGATCAGCAGGGCGCCGACCGCATCGGCCAGGCGGCGGAGGGCCGCAAGGTCGTAGCGCTCGCCGGTCAGGTAGGAGACGTGGGAGACGGCGATCATCCGCGTCCGCTCCGTCACCGTGGCGGCGAGCGCGGCGGCGTCGTTGGCGCGGGCATAGCGGATGGCGATGTGCGGGTGGCGCTGCAGGGCGACGGGGGCGACGAGCGAGGGATACTCATCCGGGTCGACGACGATGTTGTCGCCGGGCCGCCAGTCGAGGCTCTCGACCAGCATGGACATGCCCTCGGCCACATTGGCGACCAGGCCGATATCGCCGCGGTCGACGCCCCAGGCGGCGGCGGCGAGGCTGCGGGCGCGCATCACCTCCGCATCCTGGGCGTGGCGGCCATGGGTGCCGCGGCTCTTGTCGGCGGCGTAGCGGGCGAGCGCCGCGTCGTGGCGATGGAGGAAGGCGGTCTCGCCCCCGGCGCAGACATGCGTGATGCCGGCGGGGATGCGGAAATCCCGCGGGTCGAAGAGCGGCACGGCACTCGCCGCGGGGCGCACGGCCTCCGCCAGGCTGGACATGGCTTGGTTCCTCCCGAATTGCGGCGGATGATAGGCCGATGCCGGGTTTCGGCAAGCGGCGGAGGCGGGGCGGCATGGCGCTGAACCAGGCGATCTATGAGGACCTGCCGCGATTCCCCTACCGGCCCGTCGAGGGGCCGCAGCGGGCGCCGGTGGCGGTGCTCGGGGCGGGACCGGTCGGGCTCGCCCTCGCCGCGGGGCTGGCGCGGCATGGGGTGCGCTGCACCGTCATCGAGCCACGGGGGGCGGTGAGCTTCGGCAGCCGGGCGATCTGCATCAGCCGGCGCTCGCTCGAGATTTTGGAGGGGTTCGGGGTGGCGGCGCCGCTGCTGCGGGCCGGGCTGCCCTGGCGGCGGGGGCGAAGCTTCTGGCAGCGGCACCAGGTGCTGGAATTCGAGATGCCGGACGGGCCGGAGCAGCGGCATCCACCCATGCTCAACCTGCAGCAATGCTTCACCGAGCAGCTGCTGGTCGATGCGCTGGCGGAGCGGCCGGAGGTCGATATCCGCTGGCACAGCCGGATGCTGGGGCTGGCGCAGGGCGAGCGGGGCGTCACGCTCAGGATCGGCACGCCGGAGGGGGAGTACGAGCTCGAGGCCGAGTATGTGGTCGCGGCGGATGGGGCGCGGAGCCCGGCGCGGGCGGCGCTCGGCCTATCCCTCCGGGGCAATTCCTATGAGGGACGGTACCTGATCGCCGACATCCGCCTGCGCTCGGAGAGCCCGACGGAGCGGCGGGCCTGGTTCGACCCGCCTTCCAACCCCGGCTCCACCCTGCTGATGCACCGGCAGCCGGGCGACATCTGGCGCATCGACTACCAGCTCGGCGAGGAGGAGGATGCCGAGGCGGCGCAGCGGGAGGAGGCGGTCCGGGCGCGGATCGACGCGCATCTGGCGGCGATCGGCGAGCCCGCGGAGTATGAGCTGGTGCTCATCAGCCTCTACCGGGCGCATTGCCTGACGCTCGACGCCTACCGGCACGGGCGGGTGCTCTTCGCCGGGGATGCGGCGCATCTGGTGCCGATCTTCGGCGTCCGGGGGCTCAACTCCGGCATCGACGATGCGGGGAATCTCGCCTGGAAGCTGGCGGCGGTGCTGCGCGGCGAGGGCGGCGAGGCGCTGCTCGACAGCTATTCGGAGGAGCGCGTCTTCGCGGCGCGGGAGAATATCCGGGCGGCGCGGAAGTCGACGCTCTTCATGACGCCGCCGACGCGAGGCCATGCGCTGATGCGGGAGGCGGCGCTGAGCCTCGCCGTATCGCAGGACTTCGCCCGCGCGCTGGTCAATCCGCGGCAGAGCAGCGCCATCGCCTTTCCAGGTTCGCCCCTGCAGACGGCGGAGCAGGGCGAATGGCGGGCCGGGCCGGAGGTCGGGGCGACGCTGCCCAGCCTGCCGATGGGCGACGGGCATCTGCAGGCGATGATTGGCCCCTCCCCGACGGTCCTCGCCTCGGGCGGGGAGAAGGTGCCGGAGGGAGTGAGGCTGGTGGCGGTCAGGGATCCGGCGGTGCGGGCGGCGCTGGGACTGGCGGGGCCGGGCGCGGGCTACCTCCTCCGCCCGGACGGGCATGTCGCCTGGCGCTGGCAGGGCTGGGATGCGGCGGGCCTCGCCGCGGCGCTGCGGCGGATGCTGGGGCGATGAGCACGGACGAGATGACGGAGCGGCTGTGCGAGCAGCTCGCCGAGGCCATCGCCGCGGCGGGCCCGGAGCGGGAGGCGCTGCTCCTGGCGAAGCTCGCCCTGCTGCTCGGGCGGGAGGTCGGCGACGCGGAGCGGGTGGCCGCGGCGATCGGGGTGGCGCTCCGCGACCTGGACTAGGACCCGCCAAGTTCACGGGCAGAGCCGGGCGTTTCCCCTCCCTTTCATAAAAATCCTGCCCGCATAACTCGGCCGAAGGCTTGCAGGACTGCCGATGACCGACGCGACGATGGTGAGTCCCGAAGCCGCTGCCTGGGCGGTCCGGCTCCTCATCGGCCGGGGGCCTGTCGCCGCGGACGAGATCGAGTTCCACCGCCGCAATCCCGGCCTCGAGGCGCTGCGCATCGCCTTCGCGCAGATGGCGGAGTTCCGCCAGTTCCTCGGCGCCCTCGCACGAGGCCTATCGCGCGCCGCTTAACCTCCATCGGCGGCGACGAGATCGACCGACATGTCGACCTGCCGCCCTATGCGCTGCCGCATCCCAAGCTGCTGCTCGATCCCTATGTCAGCACCTCGGTCGGCCTCGTCGTGCGAAAGGCCGGGGCCTAGCGCGGCCCCTCCCCGCCTCGGCTGGCGGAGGCGGGGAGGGGCGAAAGGGGATCACCGAAGGCTGCGACGGCCGGCCAGGCTGATGCCTTGGCGCGCCGGTTCCGAAGCAAGGCAGCGGCGCCTCGCGGTAAAGGCCACACGGGTCGACGCAAAAAGCCGGGCTCTCGCCCGGCTTCCCGTCAAGGCATCGGCGGGCGGCTCAGGCCGCGGCGCCGGCCTTCTTCGCCTGGGCGCGCAGGATGCGGCGCTTCAGCACCTGAGCCTCGACCGGGAGCTTCCGGTTCGGGGTGGTGATGAGGAAGGCATCGAGGCCGCCATTGTGCTCGATAGTGCGGATGCCGTTGGTGGTCAGGCGCAGCTGGATGCTGGTGGCCAGCACGTCCGAGAAGAAGGACGACTCCTGCAGGTTGGGCAGGAAGCGACGCCGCGTCTTGTTGTTGGCGTGGCTGACGTTGTTACCCGTCAGGACGCCCTTGCCGGTGATGCCGCAGCGGCGGGCCATGGTGCAAATCCCAAGCGCAATGGCGCGCGGCAGGAGGGGGCAGGCCCCTACCCCGCGCGCGGTGGTGTGGAAGGTGGGGCGATATGCCCCGCGGCGGGGGTGGCGTCAAGACCGCGCTTGCGCGAGGCTCGGCGAAACATGGACGGGAGGACAAGCCGATGCGGCTCGCCAACAAGATCGCCCTCGTCACGGGCGCGGCCTCGGGCATGGGGGCGGCGACGGCGCGGCTGATGGCCGCCGAGGGGGCGAAGGTCGCCGTCGCCGACCTGCTGGAGGCGGAGGGCGAGGCAGTCGTCGCCGGCATCGCGGCGGCGGGCGGGACGGCGCGCTTCATCCGCCTCGACGTCGCCGAGGAGCCGGCCTGGGAGGCGGCCGTCGCCGCCGTCGTCGAAGCCTGGGGCGGCCTCGACATCTTGGTGAACAATGCCGGGATCTCGGGCAGCGCGACCAACGACCTCTACGATACCGGGCTCTGGGACCGGATCATGGCGGTCAATGCCCGGGGGACCTTCCTCGGGGTGAAGCATGGCGTCGCCGCGATGCGCCGGCGGGGCGGCGGGTCGATCGTCAACCTGTCCTCCATCTCGGGCAATGTGGGGCAGGAGCGGATCCACTGCGCCTACAACGCCTCGAAGGCCGCCGTCCGGCTGCTGACCAAGTCGGTCGCGGTGCAGGAGGGGCCGGCGAAGATCAGGGTGAACACCATCCACCCGGGGCTGATGCCGCCGATGCGCACCTCGGGCGCGACGGCCGACCCGGTGTTCCGCGCGAAGATGCTGGAGCATGTGCCGCTCGGGCGGTCGGGGGAGGTGGATGAGGTGGCGCGGGCCATCCTCTTCCTCGCCTCGGACGAGGCCTCCTACATCACCGGGGCGGAGCTGCATGTCGACGGGGGCTACCTGGCCTGCTGAGAGGGGGAACGGCGCATGGCGATCGCGGAGAAGGGCTTCCTGCTGGTTCGCGGCGCGTTGCTCGCCGACCCCTCGAAGCGGCGGGGAGAGCCGGCGGATGTGCTGATCGAGGACGGGGTGGTCCGCGCCCTCGGCCGCGGACTGGCGGCGCCGGAGGGCACGCCCGTCTTCGACGCCGCCGGGCTGCTGATGCATCCAGGCCTCATCAACGCGCATACCCACGGCCATTCCGGCCTCGCCAAGGGCATGGGCGACCGGTGGACGCTCGAGCTGCTGCTCGCCGCCTCGCCCTGGATCGGCGGCGGGCGGACGCTGGAGGACAAGAAGCTCACCACCCTGATCTGCGCCGCCGAGATGGTGGCGAAGGGCTGCACCGCGGCCTACGACCTCTACTACGAGTTCCCCCTGCCCTCCCGCGACGGGCTGGATGCGGCGGCCGCGGCCTATGCCGAGGCCGGGATGCGGGCGGTGATCGCGCCGATGGTCGCCGACCGGACGCTCTACGAGGCGATCCCCGGCCTGATGGAGGCGCTGCCCGACGCCCTGCAGGGCCAGGTGGCGCGGCTCCGCACGATGCCCGCCGAGCAGACCCTCGCCGCCATCGGCGAGGTGCTGCGGCATTGGCGCTGGTCGGGGCAGGACATCCGCGCCGGCGTCGCGCCGACCATTCCGCTGCATTGCGCCGACGACTTCCTGTGCGGCTGCGCCAGGCTGGCGCGGGAGCATGGCGTCGGCCTGCACAGCCATGTCGGCGAGAGCAAGGTGCAGGCGGTGGTCGGCCGCAGGCAATACGGGAAGACGCTGGTCGCCCATCTCGACGGGCTCGGCCTGCTCGGGCCGGACTTCACCGCGGCGCATGGCGTCTGGATGGATGACGACGACCTCAGGCGCATGGCCGACCGCGGCGCCTCCATCGCGCACAACCCGGGCAGCAACATGCGGCTCGGCAACGGCATGTTCCCGCTGCGCCGGGCGCTCGATGCCGGCTGCAATGTCGGCATCGGCACCGATGGCGCGAGCAGCGCCGACAACCAGAACATGTACGAGGCGATGCGCTACGCCTCCATGCTCTCCAAGGTGCAGACGCCGGACCCGCGCGCCTGGGCCAGCTCCGAGGAGGTCTACCGGGCGGCGACGCTCGGCTCGGCGCGGGCGCTCGGCTTCGAGGATCTCGGGCTGATCGCGCCGGGCTACAAGGCGGACATCGTCTTCCTCGACCTCGGCAGCATCAACTGGGTGCCGCACCACTGGTCGACCAACCAGATCGTCCATGCCGAGGATGGCGGCGGCGTGCGGCACGTCATGACTGGCGGGCGCTTCATCGTCCGCGATGGGCGGCATGTGGGGATCGACCTGGCGAAGCTGGCGCGGGAGGCGGAGGCGGCGCGCGCCCGGCTGGAGGCGCTGAATGCCGAGTGGCACGAGCTCTACCTCAAGCTCGAGCCGGTGGTGGCGAGCTTCTGCCCGGCCATCGCGGCGCAGCCCTACCCTGTGAAACGCTACCTCTGCGACGCGCCGGGCTGATATCCTTGCCCTCTCCGACGGGAAGGGATGGGGCATGGACACGCAAGCCGTCGCGGCGGAATTCGCCGCGCTCTGCAAGGCCGGCCAGTTCGAGGAGGCGGGCGAGCGCTTCTGGGCCGAGGAGATCGTCAGCATCGAGCCGATGCCGGGCGAGATGGCCGTCCTCCGCGGCAAGGCTGCGGTGAAGCGCAAGGGCGACTGGTGGTATTCCAGCCATGAGATCCACAGCGCCGAGACCCACGGGCCCTTTGTGAACGGGGACCAGTTCGGGCTGCGCTTCCAGCTCGACGTCACGCAGAAGGCCTCCGGCCAGCCGATGCAGATGGAGGAATTCGGCCTCTACACGGTGCGCGACGGCAAGGTGGTGGAAGAGCGCTTCTTCTTCCGCACGGGATGAGACATTGGCATGGGATTGGCATAGTAGGATCCGACCTCGCTCGGATGCCCGCCATGACCTTCCCCCGCCGTGCCCTGCTTGCCCTCCCCGCCCTGGTCGGCGGCGGGAGGGCTGCCCATGCGCAAGCCGCCTGGCCGGAGCGGCCGATCCGCTGGGTGGTGAATTTCCCGCCCGGCGGAGCGGCGGACACGCTCTCGCGCATCCTGGCCGAGCAGATCGGCGCCGGGCTCGGCCAGCCGATCGTGGTCGAGAACCGGCCGGGCGCGGGCGGCATGGTGGGGGCGGAGATCCTCGCCAAGGCGCGGGGCGATGCGCATTTGGTGATGATGTCGAGCGCCGCCTCGCACGGGATCGGGCCGGCGCTCTATCCCGCGACGCCCTATGACCCACTCGCGGATTTCAGCCATGTCGCGCTGGTCGGCACCTTCCCGAGCGTGCTCGTCGTCAATCCCGGCGTGCCGGCGCAGAGCCTGGCCGAGTTCCTGGCGCTGGCGCGGGGGCGGCCGGGCGGCCTCGCCTTCGGCACCGGCGGCAACGGCACGATGAACCACCTGACCGGCGTGCTGCTGGCCCGCGCGGCGGGGGTGGAGCTGACGCATGTGCCCTATCGCGGCTCGGCGCCGGCGCTCGCCGATGCAATGGGCGGGCAGATCCCGGCGGTGATGGAAAGCCTGCCGATCGCCCTGCCGCATCTCCGCGCCGGGCGCCTCCGGGCGCTCGGCACCAGCGAGCCGGGGCGGGACGCCACGCTGCCGGAGGTGCCGAGCTTCGGCGAGGCCGGCTTCCCGGCCGTGCAGAGCACCAACTGGTTCGGCTTCTCGGCGACGGCGGGCCTGCCGCCCACGGTCATCGGCCGCTGGCAGGCGGTGATCGAGGCGGCGCTGGCCGATGCCCGCCTGCGCGAGCGCTTTGCCGCCATCGGCGTGGTGCCGGGGCGGATGGGCCCGGCGGACTACACGGCCCTCATCGGCGGCGAGCTGGGGCGGTGGCGGCAGGTGATCCAGGAGGCCGGGGTGAGGCCCGACTGACCTACCATCGGCGGCGATCCTCCTCCCACCGCTGGCGCTCCTCCCAGGCACGGCGGCGCTGCTCCTCCTCCCAGCGGCGGCGCTCCTCCCAGGCTTGCCGGCGGTCTTCCCAGGCCCGGCGGCGGTCCTCCGCCTCGTGGCGCCTGGCCTCGATGCGGTAGCGCTCCTCCTCCACCCGCTCGCGCTCGGCCTCGGCGCGGCGACGGTCCCACTCGGCGCGCTCGCGGTTGGCCTCGTCGGGGCGGCGGTTGCGCTCGCGCTCATCCTCGCGCCATGGGTCACGCCAGGGCTGGGCGAGGGCGCTGCCGGGCAGGGCGAGGACGAGGGCGGCGATCAGGCTGCGGCGGTGCATGACATCCTTCCTTGCATGCGGGAGCGAACGTCCTGGCCGTGGCACGCCGGTGGCGGCGCCATGGCGGGTTCGGGGCATGGCACCCGACGAACGGGGCAACCCCGAAGCGGGCCGCCCGTTCGGCCGGGGACTCAGGGGAATCTCGCCATGGCTGATCACGACCTGCCGCGCCGCGGCCTCGTCCTCGCGGCCGCCGCGCTCGGCGCCGGCGGCGCGGGCTACCCGCCCCCCTCCCCCATCGACAGCGGCCATGTCGAGGGCGGCCGGGTGCAGTTCCCCGACTGGCGCGGCCCGGCCGACCCGCCGGGCGGCGGCGCGCCGCAGCCGCAGCCGCCGGGCGAACGCATCGGCTTCGCCGTCATCGGCCTCGGCCGCATCGCGCTGGAGGAGGTCCTGCCGGCCTTTGCCGAGGCGAAGGAGGCGCGGGCGGTGGCGCTCGTCAGCGGCAGCCCGGCGAAGGCGCGGGCGGTCGGGGCGCAGCACGACATCCCGGAAGGCGCCATCCACGGCTATGCCGAGATGGAGCGGCTGCGGGAGAATCCCGCCGTGCAGGCGGTCTACATCGCCCTGCCCAATGCCATGCACCGGGAGTTCACCGAGCGGGCGGCCGCCATCGGCCGGCACGTGCTCTGCGAGAAGCCGATGGCGAACAGCCTCGCCGACTGCCAGGCCATGGTCGGCGCCTGCGAGCGGGCGGGCGTCAGGCTGATGATCGCCTATCGCTCGCAGTACCAGCCGCATCACCGGGCGACGATCGCGCTGATCCGGGGCGGCGAGCTCGGCCGGCTGCGCTTCATCGAGGCCGCCAACACCCAGGTCAACGGGCCCGGGCCGCAATGGCGCTACAGCCGGGAGATGGCCGGCGGCGGGGCGCTGCCGGATATCGGCCTCTACTGCCTGAACGCGGCGCGCTACCTCACCGGGGAGGAGCCGGTGGGGGCCTTCGCCAGCATCGAGAGCCCGGCCGGCGACCCGCGCTTCGCCGAGGTGGAGGAAAGCATCGCCTTCCAGCTCCGCTTCCCCTCGGGCGTGATCGCCCAGTGCCTCAGCAGCTACGGCACCTACGAGAACCGGAACCTGCGGCTGCATTTCGAGCGCGGCAGCATCGAGATGGCGCATGCCTTCGCCTATCGGGGCCAGCGCCTCGTCGTGCAGCGGCGGGCCGGCGAGGTCGGCGCGGAGGAGGAGCGGATCATCCGGCCGAAGAACCAGTTCGCGCAGGAGATCGACCATTTCGCCGCCTGCATCCGCGCGGGCAGGCGGCCGCATACGCCGGGCGAGGAGGGCGTGCAGGACCAGGCGCTGATGGAGGCGCTCTACCGCTCGGCAAGGGAGGGAGGCCCTGTGCGGCTGGAGCCGCCGCCGGGGCCGACCCGGGGACCGGACCCCGTCTGAGGACGGGAAATGGAGGGGGTTGGATTCGAACCAACGTAGGCTGAGCCAGCGGATTTACAGTCCGCCCCCTTTAGCCACTCGGGCACCCCTCCGGGGAGCCGGGGGGATATCCGGCTTCGCCCTGCCCTGTCAATGCGCCGAAGCCTCGCCCGGCGCGAGGACCTCGCCGAGCCAGGGGGCGCGCCAGCCCTCCATCTGCCAGGCGAAGGCCTCCGCCCCGCCGAGCGAGGGCCCCGGCACGTCGACCCTCACCTCGCCCGCCTCGTTGGGCCCGCGGCGGAAGGCGGAGCGGCCCGCCGCCTCCAGCCGGAGCGCGCTGGCCGGGCCGATGAGGCGGGCGGTGCCCTCGCCCGGCTGGAAGGTCCCGGCGACCGTCATCCCGGCCGGCAGGTGCCGGGCGAGGAGGAAATTCTCGCCCTCCCCGCCCCCGGCCAGACGGAGGCCGAGGAAGGTGGTCCGCGGCCGGAGGCCGAGCGGCGGCGGCGCGTCGGGCGGCCCCTCGGCGGCGCCGGCCTCGGCGATGGTGAGGTACTCGCCCTCCGCGCCCCAGCGGCAGAGGATGAGCCAGGCGGCATGCGGCGGGCCCTGGCGGTGCGGCGCGTCATAGGGCGCCTGCCGGAGGCTGGCCCGCATGGCCATCAGGAAGCCCTGCGGCACCATCATGCGCGGCGCGACATGTCTCATGCGGTCTCCCCCCGTCGGATGATCTCGAGCATCTGGGTCTCGCGGTGGCCGCCCTGCACGACCCGGCAGAGCGCGGTCTCGGCCGGCGGGACGCCATGCGCCAGGCGCATCACCCCCGCCGCGTCGCGGAGGAAGCGCACCCAGTCGCAGCAGGCCTCGAGGTAGCCGGCATCGGCCGTGTCCCGGTCGGCGTTCAGCACCACCAGCCGCCCGCCCGGGCGCAGCAGGGCGAAGCAGGCCGCGGTGACGGTGTGGGCGAGCCGGTCGGTCAGGTCGTCGAACAGCGTCGTCGCATAGATCAGGTCGAAGCCGCCGCGCGGCAGCGTGCCGTCGAAGGTCGCCTTCGGGCTGCGGTGCAGCGTCTCGATGCCGCGCGCCGCGTGCTCCATCTGCACCATGGCGAGGGAGGCGGCATCCTGGTCGAGGGCGACGAAGCGGCCGATCCGCCCGGCCTGCACCGCCTGCGACAACTCCGCCTCGCGGAGATGGCCGCAGCCGAGGGCGAGCACATGCGGGCTGCGCCGCGCCTCGGCGGCCGCGTCGATCCTCTCCGCCACCAGCGACAGCCGGGCCCGGGCGGCGACGCCGCCGGGCGCGGCGTGGTCGCGGCGGAACAGGGTGAGGCCGAGGGCGCTCACCTGCTCGTTCTTCAGCGCCGCCTCGCCGCGATAGAGCATGTCGAGCATCGGCGCGTCGCCGGCATAGCCGCGCGGCTTGCGGAAGCCGCGGCGGGCGAAGGGGTTCTCGTGCAGCAGCGCCAGCAGCGGATGGGCCCGGAGCGCGGCGATGCTGCGCTGCCAGGTGGCGGGGGCGGCGGTGTTGCGCAGCCAGCGGAGGCCATCGGCCAGCGCGTCGAGCACCGGCGCCGCGGGGTCCGCGCCACGCAGGCGAACCAGCGCCTCGTCGAGCAGATGGCGCGGGTCGGCCGCGGCGGAAGCCAGGTGAGCGGGCGCCGACGGACGGAGGGCCTGCGCCAGGGGAACTCCCTTGGGGGCGGCCTGCAACGGCATATGGGTCATGCTCGCCTCACTGCTTTCATGGCCACCATCGGGCGGGATGGCCATCGCATGACGGACCATGGCAGGGCTTGCGTGACCCCAGCGTGATTGCGGGCGCCGCCCCGCCGCGTGGCGGGAAATCACGCTAGGTTCACGCAGGCGCCCGCAGCATGCCCGGGACAATGCCGGAAGGGGGTCTCTGATGACGAAAAGCGGTTCTGCGGGGGCCTGCCCTCTCGGCGGCGCGGCGGCGAGCGGCATCCTCGGCCCGCTCCCCGGCTTCCGTCACCTCCTCGGCGAACCCGAAGCGGCGGAGCGCTTCCAGGTGGATGGGGAGGACCCGCGCTGCTCGCCCGCCGCGCTCGCCACCTTGCGGCGGCGGCTGCGCGGCCTCGCCACGCTGATGGGGACGCGGCCGCCGGAGGCGGCAGAGAATCCCAACCTGCCCGCCGGCTACACCTATCTCGCCCAGTTCGTCGCGCATGACATGGTCTCGACCAAAATGGCCTTCTGGTCGGCGGGCGGGCCAAATCCGGGCGTCGCCAACGTCCTCGGCGCGCCGCTCCGCCTCAGGACGCTCTATGGCGGCGGGCCGGGCGCCTGCCCCTTCGCCTTCGCGCCCGACGATGCGCGCGACCAGCATCGCAGCCGCTTCCGCCTCTCCGCTTATGCCGGCGCGTCGGGCGAGGCGGCGAGCTTCCGCGACATCGGCCGGGCGGCGACGCCGGGGACGCTCGGCAACCGTGGCGGCTTCGCCGGCGCCGGGCGGGGCGAGGCGCTGGTCGCCGATTCCAGGAACGACCAGAGCGCGCTGCTCTCCCAGCTCACCGCCCTGTTCCAGATGCTGCACAACGCCCTGCTCGACATGATCCCGACGCCGGGGACGCTTCCGGCCAGGGCGCTGCGCGAGCGGACGGCGGCGCGCTTCGCGGTGGCGCAGGAGGCGACGACCCTCGTCTTCCGCAGCGTGCTGCGCCACGACCTGCTGCGGCGGCTGCTCCACCCAGAGGTGCGCAGGCTCTACCAGAAGCCGGCGCCCGAATGGCTGGAGCCGGCGCCGGTGCCCGGCATCCCGCTGGAATTCTCGCACGGCGCCTTCCGCTTCGGACATGCGATGCTGCGCGACACCTACCGCATCGGCCGCTTCCCCGATGCCAGCCTTGCCGAGCTGCTGCGGCAGAACTCGACGCGCGGCCCGAACGCGGTGCCGCTGACGCGGGACTGGCTGATCCGCTGGTCGCAATTCTACAGGATGCCGGACCAGCCGCCGCCCAATCTCAGCATGAGGCTCGGGCCGCACTACACGCCCATGCTGATGGGCGACGGGCTGTTCGATGCGATCGAGCCGGGCGATCCGGCCGGCGTCGTCTTCCGCGACCTGATGAGCGCTTCGCTCGCCGGCATGCGCTCGGTCGGCAGCCTGGCGGCGCGCGTGGCCGCGATGCGGCCGGGGCTCGCCACGCCGTCGACGCTGCTGGGCAACCCGGCGGCACGGCAGGCGGCGCTGGCGGAGTGGCTCGGCTGCGAGAGCGATGTCAGCCTGCTGAAGGAGGAGGATGTCGCCGCGCTGGCGGCCGATCCGCCCCTGCCCTTCTACATCCTCTTCGAGGCGGAGCGTGAGGCGGAGGGCGAGCGGCTCGGCCTGCTCGGCTCGCTGCTGGTCGCCGAGACGATCTACGGCGCGCTGGCGCGGGAGCGGCTGGCCTCCGAGGGCGGTGGCGGGCTCGACGCCACCTTCGACCGGCTCTGCGCCACCTGGCTCGGCCGCTACCGTTTTCCCGATCCGCCGCTGGTGAGGAGCATGCCGGAGCTGGTGGCCTATCTTGCCCGCCAGCCCGGCCTGAAGGCCGCGGATCCCGCATTCATCTAATCCGCAGGAGGAGCAAGGGCATGGCCATCGATCCGACCGAGTTCGTCAACATGGTCCCGGTGAATTACGAGAATTGGGGCAAGCTGGTGAAGACCTGGGCCACCGGCGAGGACTACCTGCAGAACGGCCACGAGTATCCGGTGCCGCGGACCCTCGACGAGCTGAAGCGGCAGCTCAAGGCGGCGCATACCGGGCTGGTCCTGCCCAAGCGCATGCAGCACCTGGAGGTGGTGGTCGGGCGGAGCGACACCTTCCTGCTGCGCCTGCCGCCGCCCGACCTGATCGAGGCTGCCGAGAAGCATCTGGCGGAGAAGGACTACACCCTGCCCGCCTTCTACAACGACCTCTACGAGGGCGCGGTGCCGAAGCCGGTTCAGGACAAGGAGGCGCGGCTGAAGTTCCATGCGCAGCGCATCGGCGACTACTCGATCGCCAACTGCCAGTAGTGGCTCTACCAGTCCCCGTGCCGGGCGCCGTAGGTCGGCAGCCCGGCGGCGGCAATGCCGTCACGCAGGCGCGCCCACTCCTCGGCGCGGCGGATCGGATAGAGGTGCAGCAGCCAGCGCACCATGTCGAGGTCGCTCGGCAACGCCGCGGCGAACCAGCTCTGCCGCACCCCGCGGAGGAATTGCTGCGCTGCCGCCTCCGCCTCGTCGATGCGGCCGAGCCGCGCCAGCGCCGCCGCCCGCCAGGCCGGCAAGGTGCGGATGACATCCTGCGCCCGGTCGCAGGCCTCGAGCGTCCCGGCATCGTCGCCGCGCAGATAGGCAATCGTCACCTGGTAGCCCCAATGTGTCAGGCTCGGCATAAGCGTCATCTCGAGCGACTGCGCCGAGAGCTCCGCCGCCCGCTCGTGGTTGCCGGCGAAGCTGTAGAGCAGTGCGGCCGAGATCAGCGTCCAGCTGTCATTCGGGTTGAGCTCGCAGGCGAGGCGCATCGGCACCTCCGCCTGGACATGCTGGTCGCTCATCGCCAGCGACCAGGCCAGGGTCAGGTGCGCGCGTGAATCCGTCGGGTCGAGTTGCACGGCGCGGCGCGCCAGCTCCACCGCCCGCACCTCCCGCTCCCGGCTGCGGCGCTCGCCGGGATGGATGATGTGAACGGAGTTCTCCATCTGCGCCAGGCCGCTATAGGCCGAGGAGAAGCCCGGCGTGCGCTCGATGCATTCGCGGAAGAGCTGCCCGGCGCGGGCCCAGTTCTGCGGGCTGAAGCTGCGGATCATCGCCGTCGCGCGCAACCAGCGGTCGTAGCTCTCGAGCGAGACGTCGGACTCCACCGCGAGGCGCTGCAGCCGCGCCGAGGAGATCTGCAGGTTCAGCGCGATGGCAATGCGGCGGACGATGTCGCGGTGCGCCTCGAACCAGCCGTCGAGCTGCAGCTCCATCCGCTCCGACCAGATGAAGATGCCGCTGTCCTGCTCGGCCAGCGTCAGGACCAGGCTGATGCGGTCGCCCACCTGGTAGGCCGTCGCGCTGATGCGGTAGCGGGCGGAGACGCGGCTGCCTGTCTGCGCGGCGCTCGGCATGGATGGCCCGTCGATGACGAACCATTCGCGGAAGCGCACCAGGCAGGCGATGAGGTCATGCCGGAAGCCGAGCGCCAGGTGCATCTGGTCCGGGCCGACGCCGTTCACCGAGAAGGGCTCGACCAGGAGGGCGATGCGGGCAAGGGTGCCGGCGGGACGGGGCACCGGCGCCGGGGTGAGCGCCTCGAGCTCCGCCTCCGACAGCGCAACGGGCTCGGCGAGGCCGGGCGCGACGGGGGCGATGGTGCCGAGCTTGATGTCGGCGACGAGCGCCTGGGTCGCGGCGGAGGGCTCGGTGTCGTACTCCTCCTCCAGCAGGCGCCAGAGCTGCTCGTAGGCGCGCAGCGCGGCCACGGTGTCGCCGGCCTCGGCGCTGCCGCGCATCAGGTCGCGGCAGGCCTCCTCATGCGTCGGGTCGAGCTTCAGGATCGCCTCGGCCAGGCGCTGGCGCAGGCTGCGCGGCTGGCTGTCCGCGCGCAGCGCCGATTCGAGGGCGCGGATCAGCCGGTCATGGAAGGCCTGGCGGGTGACGCTCAGCCAGCCGCGGAAGGCCGGGTCGAGGTCGTCGAGGCCCTGCAGCAGCGCCTCGCTCAGCCGCGGCGTCGAGAGCAGCAGCGGATGGGCGATGCCGCGCTCGGCGGCGTGCAGCACGTCGCGCGCATCGGGGCGGGCCAGGGCCAGGTCGAGGCAGACGGTGAGGCGGCCGGCGCGGAGGGCGTTGCAGCCGACGGCCTCCATCGCCTCGCGCAGCTCGTGCACCACCTGGCGGAGCGAGGCGCGCGCCTTCTCCTCGCCCGTCTCGCTCCAGAGCAGGCCAACGAGGCGCTCGCGGCTTTCCTCGCCGCCCTCGCTCAGCAGCAGGTAGCCGAGCAGGGCGCGGGCCTTGCGGCTGCGGAGGCGCAGCTCCCGGCCGGCGAAGCTGGCGCGCAACGGGCCGAAGAGCGAGGCGTGCAGCATCCCCGGCGCCACCTGCCCGGCCCGGCCCTCCGATACCGTGGCCTGCTGCGGTGACTCCTCCATCGACTCCCGGCCTGGATGAAAGCGACGTAACCGAGCCTCAGAACAACGCAATTCCACCCGTATGGCAATCGCCGCCGCCGGTTCGGGCGATCTGCGCCAGCAGCCTTGCACCTGTGGTTCGGGAGGGTTCGATCTCGAGGCCGGGCACGACCAGGCGGATGGCGGGAAGCCCAAGCTCCGGCCGCGTCAGGTCGAGGGCGAGCACCGGAAGGCCCCGGGCGCCGAGCCGGCCGATCGCCACGGCCATGGCGGCGGCGGGGTCCGCGGGCAGGTCGGGCCCCGGGGCGGCCGGGCCCTCCGGATGCAGCAGGGCGCAGCGTCCGGTGGCGATGCCGCGATAGCGGGCGAGCAGCGCCCGGTCATGGGCGTTGAGCGCCGCCGGCCCGGACTCCGCCTGCTTCGCCAGGACGACGGCATGGGCCATCTCCATCTGCGCCATCTCGAGGATGGCAGCCCGGGCGGCGGCGGCGCGGGAGGTCCGGGCGGCGAGGCCGCAGCAGAAGCCCTCCCCCTCCGCCCCGGTCGAGAGGGCGGCGATGACCGGGATGCCGAGATCGGTGGTGAGGTCGAGCAGCCAGCTTTGCCGCCCGGCCTCGCCCTGGCGCAGCCGCGCGACGAGGGCGGCGGCCGCAGCCATGGCCGGATCCTCCAGCGCCACCGGCCTGCCCCGCCGCCCGCCGCGCCACCAGAGGGCCGCGGCGTCGCGCTCGACCAGCTCCAGCAGGGCATGCAGGGCGGCGGCCTCGCGGGTCGGCCCGGCGGCGCAGCCGATGCTGAGAGGCCAGGGCGGGGCGAAGTCGGGGGCGGCGCGGCGCAGGCAGAGGCCGGCCGGCAGCCAGTCGGTGCCGGGGGCGTCGAGGCGGAGAAGCTCGATCCAGTCGGCGGGCGCGGCGCCTTCGGGCAGGATGCGGCCGAGCCAGCCCGCCTGGCCGGGCCCGGGCGGGGCGGGACGGAGGCGGGCGCGGTCGGCTTCGGTCTCGGAGGCGGACAGCAGTTCCACCCCCTCCCCCACGCAGCCCTCGAACGCCTCGATCAGGCTGACCCCGACGCCGGAGACGCCGGCCTGGCCCGTGCCGAGCGGCACCTCGGCCCCGAAGACGGCGAGGCCGGGCGCGGTCGGGCAGTCGAGCGCGAAGAGGCGGGTGAAGCGGCTGGCGGCGCCAAGCAGCAGGGCCCGGTTGCGCTCCATCGGGCCGGGCACCGTGGGGGCGGGGCAGCCGAGCCAGGCGAGGAAGTCCGTCACCTCCGGCCCCGAGGGGCGGAGAGGGTCGAGCAGGTGGCGGGCGGCGGCCTCGCACAGCGCGGCGGTCTCGTGCATCCGCCGAGACTAGCCCAATGCCAGGGGATTCCGCCGCCGGGATCGGTCCCCGCGCCGCCGGCCCCGGCTCCCCGGGCAACAGGGGCGGGGCGGCGCCGGGGGCGGCTTTAACGGGCCGGGGGGCCGTGGCGGTCTCGGCGACCCCTTGCTATACCGCACCCGCCGGAGCACCCGGGATGGCGGGGCCGCCGCGCGCCCGGCCGCCGGGGGCACGGCGGGAAGTCGCCGGAAGAAGGATATCTGTCACCATGGCGCGACGCCGTCAGCTCTATGAGGGCAAGGCCAAGATCCTGTTCGAGGGGCCCGAGCCAGGGACGCTGGTGCAGTACTTCAAGGACGACGCCACCGCCTTCAATTCGCAGAAGAAGGGCACCATCACCGGCAAGGGCGTGCTCAACAACCGGATCAGCGAATACCTGATGAGCCGGCTGATGGAGATCGGCATCCCGACCCATTTCATCCGCCGACTGAACATGCGGGAGCAGCTGATCCGCGAGGTGGAGATCATTCCGCTCGAGCTGGTAGTGCGGAACGTGGCCGCAGGCAGCCTCTCGACCCGGCTCGGCATCGCCGAGGGAACCCGGCTGCCGCGCTCGATCATCGAGTACTACTACAAGAATGATACGCTGAACGACCCGCTGGTCTGCGAGGAGCATATCACCGCCTTCGGCTGGGCGGCGACCCAGGACCTCGACGACATGGTGGCGCTGGCGCTGCGGGTGAACGACTTCCTCACCGGGCTGATGCTCGGCGTCGGGATCACGCTCGTCGACTTCAAGGTGGAATTCGGCCGGCTCTACGACAACGAGGAGATGCGGATCGTCCTCGCCGACGAGATCAGCCCAGACAATTGCCGGCTCTGGGACACCAAGACGGGCGAGAAGATGGACAAGGACCGCTTCCGCCGCGATCTCGGCAAGGTCGAGGAAGGCTACCAGGAAGTGGCCCGGCGGCTCGGCATCCTGCCCGAGGCGGGGGTGCGGGACCTCAAGGGGCCGGAGATGATGCAATGATCCTCCGGTCGCCGGAGGGCGCAGGCGGAGCCGGGCACCGCAGGCGTGAAGCGGAGGATTGAGATGAAGGTGCGTGTGACGGTGATGCCCAAGGCCGGGGTGCTCGACCCGCAGGGCAAGGCGATCGGCCATGCCCTGGCGGGCCTCGGCTTCGAGGACGTCGGCGAGGTGCGGGCGGGCAAGGTGATCGAGCTGGAGCTGGCCGAGACCGACCCGGCCAAGGCCCGCACGGCCGCCGAGGCCATGGCGCGCAAGCTGCTGGCCAATACGGTGATCGAGAGCTTCTCGGTCAGCCTGGACTGATGCGTCCCGTGGGCCTGAGCGCCGAAGGGCTGGATCGGCCCGTGCCGGAGGCCATGTCATGAAGACCTCGCTCTTCATCATGCTGGGGCTGACGGTGGTGATCGCCATCGGCCTGCGCTGGCGGGAGGAGCGGGTGGCGGTGCTGCGGCCGGCGGCGCCGGGGCGGCGGCGGGGCTTCCTCGCCGCGCAGAGGCATCGGCTGAACCGTTGGCTGACCGCCGCGACCCTTGCGGCGCTGACGACATTGCTGGTGCTGGGCGGGCTGCATTGGCTTCGCGTCTGGCAGGGGAGTTAGGGACATGCAGGCAGGGATCGTGATGTTCCCCGGCACCAACCGGGAACGCGACATGGCGCTGGCCCTCCAGCGCGCGACGGGCCGGAAGCCCGCCATCCTCTGGCACCGGGATACCGAGCTGCCGCAAGGGACCGACCTCGTCGTCCTGCCGGGCGGCTTCTCCTATGGCGACTATCTCCGCTGCGGGGCGATGGCGGCGCAGAGCCCGATCATGCGGGCGATCCACGACTTCGCCGGGCGGGGCGGGCACGTGCTCGGCGTCTGCAACGGCTTTCAGATGCTGGTCGAGGCGGGGCTGCTGCCGGGCGCGCTGCTCCGCAACGCCTCGCTCCGCTTCCTCTCCATGGACTGCCACCTGCGGGTGGAGCGGACCGATACCGCCTATACCGGCCGCTTCCAGCGCGGCCAGGTCTTCCGCGCGACCATGGCGCATGGCGACGGCAACTACTTCGCCGACAAGGCGACGCTCGACCGGCTGGAGGGCGAGGGGCTGGTCGCGCTCCGCTATGCGACGCCCTCGGGCGAGGTGACGCCGGCCGCCAGCCGCAACGGCAGCGCGCGGAACATCGCCGGCATCCTCTCGCCCAACCTCCGGGTGCTCGGGCTGATGCCGCATCCGGAGAACCAGACCGACCCGCTGATCGACGGGACGGATGGGCTGCCGCTCTTCGCGGGGCTGGCGGAGGCGCTGGCCCCCGCCTGACACGGCTCCGATCCGCGGTCACCGGGTCGCGGATCAGCGTCTGGCTTGTTGTCCTGTCGCGTGATTCGTGCTTCCGGCGATCACGCCCTACAGCTTCACCGCCTGCACCCGGCGGTTCAGCGCCCGTCCGCTCTCGCTGGCACTGTCGGCGACCGGCTCGTTGGAGCCGCGCCCCTCGGCGGCCAGCCGCTCGGCGGGGATGCCGTTCGCCACCAGCCATTGCCGCACGCTCTCCGCCCGCCGCTGGGAAAGCGGGATGTTGACCGCCGGCGTGCCTGTCGCATCCGTACGGCCGGTCAGGCGGAGGCAGAGCGCCGGGTCGGCCGCCAGCGCGTCGCGCAGCTGGGTCAGCACCGGCGCGGCGCCGATGTCGAGATCGGCGGAGTTGGTGCGGAAAGTGATGTAGAGTGCACCTGGCCGGTCCGCTGCAGCGTCTCGGCGACGGGCGCCTGGACGGGGGCGGCGGATTTCGTCGCGCGCGGGTCGCCGGTGAAGCGGAAGCTGGCGTTGTAGGCGCCGTAATCCTGGCTCTGTACGCCGTTGCGGGTGGTGCCCGGGTAGCGCGGGGCGCCGGGGAGCATCTGCATCGAGACGGAGCCGTTGGTCTGGGCGATCATCCCGGCATGGACGGCGGCGCGGCAGGTGGCGCTGTCGGCGGTATAGGCGTCGGTGCCCCAGACCGCGCCGCGGAGCGTTGCCTCGCCGGGGCAGAGGCAGGTGACGGCCTCGTCGCTATCGGCAGACGGCGCCCTGGCTCATCTGCTCGGCCGGGCAGGCGCAGGTCAGCACCCCGTCGCTGTCGGCGAAGGCATCCATATTGTCATTGTCCGGGCATTGGCTCGGCGCCGCCGGGGCCTTGGCGGTGCCGTCGAGCGGCTGGGCAAGTGCCGGCGCGGCGAGCATCGGTAGCAGGAGCAGCGACAGGAGCGCGCGCGGCATGGCAGGTCTTCCTCAGGGGCGGCGCCGGCCCCCTGCCGGCCTCGCCTTTCCTGCTATAACCCCCCACATTCCGCTCCCATGGGAATCCCGACCGCGTGACAATCGTGACCCTCGCCCCCGAGAGAGCCCGCCAGCTAGCCGCCGAATTCGGCCTGAAACCGGACGAGTATGAGCGCGCGCTCGCCATCCTCGGCCGCGAGCCGTCGCTGACCGAGCTCGGCATCTTCAGCGTCATGTGGTCGGAGCACTGCTCCTACAAGTCGAGCCGGGTCTGGCTGCGGGAGCTGCCGACCAAGGCCCCTTGGGTGATCCACGGCCCGGGCGAGAATGCCGGCGTGATCGACATCGGCGACGGGCTGGCCGCCGTCTTCAAGATGGAGAGCCACAACCATCCCTCCTTCATCGAGCCCTACCAGGGCGCGGCGACGGGGGTGGGCGGCATCCTGCGCGACGTCTTCACCATGGGCGCCCGGCCGATTGCCAACCTCAACGCGCTCCGCTTCGGCAGCCCGGATGCGCCGCGGATGAAGCAGGTGATCGACGGCGTGGTGCGCGGCATCGGCGGCTACGGCAACTGCGTCGGCGTGCCGACCGTGGGGGGCGAGGTCAATTTCCACCCGCGCTACAACGGCAACCCGCTGGTGAATGCGATGACGGTCGGCATCGCGCCGCGCGACCGCATCTTCCTCAGCGCCGCGGCCGGCATCGGCAACCCCGTGGTCTATGTCGGCTCCAAGACCGGGCGCGACGGCATCCATGGCGCGACCATGGCGAGCACGGAGTTCACCGCCGACTCGGAGGAGAAGCGCCCCACCGTGCAGATCGGCGACCCCTTCGCCGAGAAGCTGCTGATCGAAGCCTGCCTGGAGCTGATGGCGACGGATGCCATCGTCGCCATCCAGGACATGGGCGCGGCCGGCCTCACCTCCTCCTCCGTCGAGATGGCGGGCAAGGGCGGCGTCGGCATCGAGCTCGACATGGAGCGCGTCCCCCAGCGCGAGGAGGGGATGACCGCCTATGAGATGATGCTCTCCGAGAGCCAGGAGCGGATGCTGATGGTGCTCCGCCCCGGCGCCGAGCACATCGCCGAGCGAATCTTCACCAAGTGGGAGCTGGATTTCGCCGTCATCGGCCGGCTGACCGATACCGGCCATATCGTCATCCGCCACCATGGCGTGGTCGAGGCCGACATCCCCCTCGCCCCGCTCGAGAGCGAGGCGCCGCTTTACCGCCGCCCGACGGCCGAGATGCCGAAGCTGCCGGTGATCGACCCGGCCTCGGTCACCGACCCGGTCGGGCTGGAGGCGGCGCTGACGACGCTCGTCGCCTGCCCCGACCTCTGCTCCCGCCGCTGGATCTGGGACCAGTATGACAGCATGGTCGGCGGCCAGACCGCGAAGCGCCCCGGCGCCGCAGATGCCGCCGTGGTGCGCGTCGAGGAAAGCCTCGAGAAGGGCGGCGCCCGGGCGCTGGCCATGACCACCGACACCACGCCCCGCTACTGCCTTGCCGACCCGGAGGAGGGTGGCCGCCAGGCGGTGGCGGAGGCCTGGCGCAACCTCTCGGCCGTCGGCGCGCTGCCGCTCGCCATCACCGACAACATGAATTTCGGCAATCCGGAGAAGCCGGAGATCATGGGCCAGTTCGCCGCCGCCGTCCGCGGCATGGCGAGCGCCTGCACCGCGCTCGACTTCCCCGTCGTCTCCGGCAATGTCTCGCTCTACAACGAGACGGAGGGGCGGGGGATCCTCCCCACCCCCGCCATCGGCGGCGTCGGCGTGCTGGAGGACGTGGCCCAGGCGATGGGCCTCGCCCTGCCCGCGAACGCGGAGCTCGTGCTGGTGGGCGAGACGCGGGGCTGGCTCGGCCAGTCGCTCTGGCTGCGCGAGATCGCCGGGCGCGAGGAGGGGGCGCCGCCGCCCGTCGACCTCGTCGCCGAGCGCCGCAACGGCGACTTCGTCCGCGCACAAATCCTGGGCGGCGCCGTCCGCGCCTGCCACGACTGCGCGGATGGCGGGCTGCTGGTGACTGTCGCCGAGATGGCGATGGCGGGCGGCACCGGCGCCACCCTCCTCCCCGGCCCGGCCGGCATCCCTCCCCACGCCTACTGGTTCGGCGAGGACCAGGCGCGTTACGTTCTGGCGGTGACGGACTCGGCCGCCCTGCTGGAGGCCGCCCAGGCCGCCGGCGTGCCCGCCGCGCGCCTTGGCCGCAGCGGGGGGGAGGCCTTGGTTCTGCCGGACGGCCGATCCATATCCGTCGCTGAGTTGCGGCAGGCGCATGAGGCGACCCTGCCCGCCTTGATGGAGGGCTGACCGGGATGGCGATGCAACCTGCGGAGATCGAGGCGCTGATCAAGGCGGCGCTCCCCGATGCCGTGGTCACCATCGAGGATCTGGCGGGCGACGGCGACCACTACGCCGCCACCGTGGTCTCGGAAGCCTTCCGCGGCCGCAGCCGGGTCCAGCAGCACCAGCTCGTCTATGCCGCCCTGCGCGGCCGCATGGGGGGCGAGCTGCACGCCCTCGCCCTGCAGACCTCCGCCCCCGCCTGAACCACCGGAGCCCAGACCATGACGAATCCTGTCTTCGAACGCATCGAGAGCGAGATCAAGGCCACCCCCGTCGTCCTCTACATGAAGGGCACGCCGGTCTTCCCGCAGTGCGGCTTCTCCGCCCGCGTCGTCCAGATCCTCAGCCATGTCGGCGTGCCGTTCAAAGGCGTGAACGTGCTCGAGGACATGGAAATCCGCGAGGGCATCAAGGCCTACGCCAACTGGCCGACCATCCCGCAGCTCTATGTCCAGGGCGAGTTCGTCGGCGGCTGCGACATCATCATGGAGATGTTCCAGGCCGGCGAGCTGCAGTCCATGCTGAAGGAGAAGGGCATCCCGGTCTCCGCCGAGGCCTGATCCGCGCCGGTTACGGGGATGCCCCTCCGGCATCCCCGACACGCCCGGATTCATTCCGCTCGAGTGCTGACGAATTATATTCACAAATATAATATGACGGTGTTGTGTAATCGCTCTTCCGTGAGCGAGGCCGTCCATTGCCCGACACCAATCTGCAGACCGATACGCTGGTCGCGCCCGCGGCTGGCCACAGCGCCGATGACGGGGTCTCGGATGCCGCGCTCCTCTTCGGCACCGCCACCAGCCCGCCGCTCTGGCTTTGGCTGACCATCGAGCCGGCTGAGCTGGTCGCGCTCGAGGCCGCGCTGCTGCGGCACCTCCGCTCCCCCCTCTTCCCGTCCCGCATCGGCGAGGATGCGGTGCGGCCGGGCGATGATGCGGGGCTGCTCGACTTCGCGGTGCGCTTCGGCGCCATCGCCGGCCGCTTCGCCGAGGGGACGACCCTGGTGCTGGCCGCGACCCGCATCGTCGCCGAACGCGGCGGGCCGCTCTGCCGCCAGGGGGCCCTCGCCTGCATCGAGGCGCTGCACTACCGGCTACATGGCGAGGCGCGCGGGCTGGGCGGCGATTCCGGGCGGCTCCGGCATTTCGTGCTGGGCGCGCGGCTTTCGGCCGATCTCTGGCTCCGCTTCCTGCCCGGGCCGGAGAGCGCCCGGCCGCTGCCGGGCCGCCTCGCCGAGACGCTGAACATCGCGGTCCAGACCCCCGCCCCGGTGGCTGCGGTGCCGCCCCCGCCGCCGCCCGTCATCGCCGGCAGCCAGGCCGTGGTGCTGCAGCCCTTCACCGCGCCGAACGAGCGGGCAGAGTGGCAGAGCTACCAGCCGCTGACGACGCCGCTGCCGCTGCGCCGCGTGCCGCGCGATGCCCTCGCCCGGCTCGGCGCGCTGGCCGAGGCGGCGCCCGGCTTCGCCGCGCCGCTGGCCGAGATCCGGCGGACCCTGGCGCTCGCGGCCCATGCCGGCCGGCCCTCGCCGCGGCTGCGGCCGATCCTGCTCGTCGGCCCGCCCGGCGTCGGCAAGACTTGGTTCGCCCGGCGGCTGGCGGCGGCGCTCGAGCTACCCTTCGCCAGCCTCAACCTCGGCGGCGCGACGGACAACCGCTGCCTCCAGGGCACGGCGCGCGGCTGGTCCGCCACCACCCCGGCCTGGCCGATCGCCGAGATGGCGCGGCTCTCCGCCCCCAACCCGGTCTTCTTCCTCGACGAGATCGAGAAGGCCGGCGGCCAGCGCGACACCAACGGCCGGGCGCATGACACGCTGCTCGCCATGATCGAGCCGGAGAGCGCCTCCGCCTGGTTCGACGAGTGCCTGCGCACGGCGGCCGACCTGCGCCACGCCATCTGGATCATGGCGGCGAACGAGACGCGGGGGATCAGCGCGCCGCTGCTCTCGCGCCTCTCGGTCCACCATATCGAGCCGCCGCCGGCGAGCGCCTTCGACAACACCTATGCCGGGCTGCTCTCCGGCATCGCCGAGGATATGGGCTGCGTCGCGGCCGACCTGCCGCCGCTCGAGGGCGAGACCCGGGCGGCGCTGCGCCGGGCCTTCGCCGGGCACCGCAACCTGCGGCGGCTGCGGGCGCAGATGGAGGAATGCCTCGGCATCGCGGCCGAGGCGGCTCTTTCCGCCCCGCGCTGCTGACGAATGGCCGGAAGCGGCGTTATCCTCCCCAGGATGACGCCCTTCCACTCCCTCTACCGGCACGGCTTCGCCCGCATCGCCGCCTGCACCATCCGCTCCGCCCTCGCCGACCCGGCGAGCAATGCGGCGGAGATCCTCCGCGTTGCGCGGGAGTGCCATGGGCGGGGGGCGGCCGTCGCCGTCTTCCCGGAGCTTGCCCTCTCCGCCTACTCCATCGAGGACCTGCTGCTGCAGGATGCGCTGCTCGATGCGGTGGAGGCCGCGGCGGCGGAGCTGATCGAGGCCTCGCGCGAGCTGCTGCCGGTGCTGGTGGTAGGCGCCCCGCTCCGCCATGCCGGGCGAGTCTACAACACGGCGCTGATCATCCATCGCGGCCGGCTGCTCGGCGTGGTGCCGAAGACCTACCTGCCGAACTACCGGGAATTCTACGAAAAGCGGCAGGTCGCGCCGGGCGACGGCGCGCCCCCCGGCGATATCCGCCTTGCCGGCCAATCAGCGCCCTTCACCGCCGGCCTGCTCTTCGAGGCGGGGGATGTGCCCGGCCTCGTGATCCATACCGAGATCTGCGAGGATTTCTGGGTCCCCATCCCGCCGAGCGGCGCTGCGGCGCTGGCGGGGGCCACGGTGCTGCTCAACATCAGCGGCAGCCCCATCACCATCGGCAAGGCGGAGACGCGGCGGCTGCTCTGCCAATCGCAATCGGCCCGCTGCCTCGCGGCTTATGTCTACACCGCGGCCGGCGCCGGCGAATCGACCACCGAGGTCGCCTGGGACGGCCAGGCAGAGATCTTCGAGAACGGCGCGCTACTGGCCGAGACGGAGCGCTTCCCCATGGGCGCGCAGATGGCCGTCGCCGATATCGACCTCGACCTGCTGCGGCAGGAGCGGATGCGCCAGGGCACCTTCGACGACAACCGGCGCAACACACCGGCCGCGGCCGCCTTCCGCCGCATCGCCTTCCGGCTCGACCCGCCCGGCGCCGATCTCGGGCTGGAGCGGCCGATCGAGCGCTTCCCCTTCGTCCCCGCCAACCCCGAGCGCCTGGCCCAGGACTGCTACGAGGCCTACAACATCCAGGTCGCCGGCCTCGTGCAGCGGCTGGAGGCGGCGCGGATCAAGCGCATCGTCATCGGCGTCTCGGGCGGGCTCGACAGCACCCAGGCGCTGATCGTCGCCGCCAAGGCGATGGACCTGCTGAAGCGTGCCCGCACCGACATCGTCGCCTTCACCATGCCCGGCTTCGGCACCTCCGAGGGCACCAAGGGCAATGCGCACCGGCTGATGGCCTCGCTCGGCGTCGAGGCGCGGGAGCTGGATATCCGCCCGGCGGCGCGGCAGATGCTCGGCGATCTCGGCCACCCCTTCGCCGAGGGCAAGCCGGTCTACGACATCACCTTCGAGAACGTGCAGGCCGGGCTCCGCACCGACTACCTGTTCCGCGCCGCCAATTTCCATGACGGCATCGTGCTCGGCACGGGCGACCTGTCGGAGCTGGCGCTCGGCTGGTGCACCTATGGCGTCGGCGACCAGATGTCGCACTACAACGTCAATGCCGGCGTGCCGAAGACGCTGATCCAGCACCTGATCCGCTGGGTCATCGCCTCGGAGCAGTTCAGCGCCGAGGTCGGCGAGGTGCTGGGCGCCATCCTCAATACCGAGATCTCGCCGGAGCTCGTCCCCGCCGAGGATGGCAAGGTCTTGCAGAGCACCGAGGCCAAGGTCGGCCCCTATGCGCTGCAGGACTTCAACCTCTACTACACGCTGCGCTACGGCTTCCGCCCGTCGAAGATCGCCTTCCTCGCGCTGCGGGCCTGGGGCGATGCGGCGCGCGGGAACTGGCCACCGCACTTCCCGGAGGCGAAGCGCAACGCCTATGCCCTGTCGGACATCCGCCACTGGCTGGAGGTCTTCCTCAGCCGCTTCTTCGGCTTCAGCCAGTTCAAGCGCAGCGCCATGCCGAACGGGCCGAAGGTGGCCGCCGGCGGCTCGCTCTCGCCGCGGGGCGACTGGCGCGCCCCCTCCGACGGCAATGCCCGCGCCTGGCTCGAGGAATTGCAGCGGAACGTGCCGCAAGGGTGAAAATCCGGCGCCGCCCTCGCTCGTTCAGGGGGTATGACCCAGAATGACCTTTATCACGGCCCGTTGACCGAGACCTGCCTGCACCTCTGCATCGACATGCAGAACCTCTTCGCCGGGCAGACCGAATGGCATACGCCCTGGATGCAGCGGGTGACGCCCGTGGTGGAACGGCTCGCCGCCGCGAAGCCGGAGCGGACCATCTTCACCCGCTTCATCCCCGCCACCCGCCCTGGCGAGGGCACCGGCACCTGGCGGCGCTACTGGGAGCGCTGGCCCTCCATGACGCAGGAGCGGTTGCCGGCCGACGCGCTGGACCTCGTGCCGGCCCTTGCCCGGCTAGTGCCGCCGGCGGAGCTGTTCGACAAGGCGGTCTACTCGCCCTGGGTCTGCGGCGCACTGCACCCGCGGCTGCAGCAGCGGGGCATCGACACGCTGGTCATCAGCGGGGCGGAGACGGATGTCTGCGTCCTTGCCGCGGTGATGGGCGCGGTCGACCTCGGCTATCGCGTGGTGATCCCGACGGATGCCATCTGCAGCTCCTCCGACCACACGCATGACGCGCTGCTCACGCTCTACAACGAGCGCTACGGGCAGCAGGTGGAGGCGGTGACGACGGAGGTGGTGCTGCGCGAGTGGCGGTAATACGGCGGATGGGCATCTCCCCATCGAGCACCAGCCGCGGCGCCGCCCCGAAGGCGGAAGCGGCGTCGCAGGGGTGAAGGGCCATGTCCCTTCGCCATGCCCTGGGGCCGGGCGACGGCGCCGGTCCGCCCCGGCAGCGCGGCGATGCCGGCGGCGCGCCTCCCTGCGGCCGGGCGCCACGCGACCCTCGGGTGGAGGAGGATGGCCTTTGCGGCATCCGCCGCCGCAGGCTTCCACCCCTGTGTCCCGATCGTGGCGCGCCCGCGGGCGGAGCCTCCGGCGCGTTCCGGCAGGCCGCTGACCGCATGCTCCGATCGCTGGTGCTGCTGGCGGCGCTGCTGGTCGGCGGGTGTTCCGGCGCGGATGTGCTGAACGGCCTCGCCTCCATGCGGGGCGTCGCCGTCGCCCGGGACATCCCCTATGCCGGTCCCCTCGCCCTCGACCTCTACGAGCCGGAGGTGCCGGCGCCGGATGCGCCGGTGCTGGTCTCCCGGTGCTGCAGGCGATCTTCGGCCCGGAGCCGGGCTGGCCGGCGACCCAGCCCATCGCTCATGTCACGCCCGGCGCGCCGCCCATGCTGCTGGCGACGGGCCTGGCCGACACCACCGTCCGCCCGGCCAATACCGCCAATCTCGCCGCCGCGCTCCGCGCCGCGGGCAACCGGGTGGAGGAGCGCTACTACCCGCAGATCGGCCATGCGATGACTATCGGCGCCTTCGCCGGCCTGCTGCGTCCGGCCGCACCGGCGCGGCGGGACGTGCTCGACTTCGTCGCGCGGCGTCAGGCGCCGTAGGCCGGGACCTCGCGCGCCAGGCCGCCATGCAGGTCAAGCACCCGCTCCTGCCAGTCCAGCACTGCGTCGCCTGGCTCCAGCAGCGGCAGCGGGCTGACGACGCGCGGCCACATCAGCGTGCCGAAGACGCAGTAGTCGCCGTAATCCGGCGCCGCGCCGCCGAGGAAGGGCTGGAAGCGCAGCAGGTGCCGCAGCGGCAGCAGCAGGGCGCGGAATTCGGGGAGCCTCGCCTCCCGCCCCGCCGTCACCTCATGCAGCGGCTGGCCGAAGCGCCGCTCGCGGCTCTCGATGAAATAGGCGCGGTCCTTCGCGTCGAGCAGCGGCGGGATGTCGGAGACGATGAGCTTCGCCAGGGCCGGCATCAGCACCGTATCCGACCAGGTGGCGAGGAAGCGCTGCGAGGCCGGCGAGCCCTGGAACAGGTTGGGCGCCTCCGGGTAGCACTCCTCCAGGTATTCGGCGATGGCCCAGCTGTCGGCCACCGCCTTCGCACCGTCGACCAGCACCGGCACCTTGTCGTGCTGCGCGAAGGCGAGCGCCTCCCGCTCGGTGAAGCGCCAGGGCACCACCTCCGCCGTCAGCCCCTTATGGGCGAGCGCCATGCGGCTCCGCCAGCAATAGGGGCTGAAGCGGCGTGCCGGATCGGTGCCACAGAGTTCGAAGAGCTTGCGCGCCATGGTCCCTGATCCCCCGGCCGATCACCGGAACCATAGCCCAATCGCAAGCGTCGCCAAAGTCACCGGTATACCCGTCCGCGCATAGCGCCAGAATCCGATCTCCACCCCCTCCGCCGCCGCGCGCTGCGCGACGATGAGATTGGCGACGGAGCCGACCAGGGTGAGGTTCCCCGCCATGGTGGAGGCCATGGCGACCAGCAGCCAGGCGCGCTGCGGGTCGGCCAGCGGCTCGATGAAGGGCTTCAGCACCAGCACGGCGGGGACATTGCTGACGAGGCTCGAGAGGATGGTCGTCACCACCGTCAGGGAGAGCGGGTTGTCGAGATGCAGGCGCGCCGCGGCGGCCAGCACCTCCGGTGTCAGCGTTGCGCGCTCCAGCCCGTCGACTACGACGAAGAGCCCGGCGAACATCGCCAGCAGCGGCCAGTCCACCTCGCGCCAGACCTTCTCGGGCTTCACCCGCCGCGTCACCAGCAGCAGGGCGCCGCCGAGCAGGCTGGCCAGCGCCACCGGCACGCCGGCGAGGAAGGCGGCGACGACGCCGGAGGCGACCAGCGCCGATTTCACCGCCAGCGGGCCATGGATGCGCGGCAGCCGCGTCGGTGCCGGCGCCGGCAGGCGGGCCACCAGGAATTCGCGCGGATGCAGCAGCAGGATCAGCAGGAAGCAGGCAAGCAGGCCGAGCGCCGCGACCGGCGCCAGGGCCAGCGCGAAGTCCGCCCAGGACAGGCCGGAGAAGCCGCCGACGATCATGTTCTGCGGGTTGCCGGTGATGGTCGCGGCACTGCCGATATTGGCCGCCATGGCGACCGCGAGCAGATAGGGCAGCGGGTCCCGCCGCAGGTGCCGCGCCAGCGCCACGACCAGCGGCGTGATGGCGAGGCAGACCGTGTCGTTCACCAGCACGGCGGAGAGCCCGCCGCTCACCAGCACCACCGCGGCGAGCAGCGTCGCCGGGTGCCGTGCCCGCGCGGCTGCTACCACCGTCACCAGCCGGAAGAAGCCGGCCAGGCGGAGATTGGCGACGAGGAGCATCATCCCGAGCAGCAGGGCGAGCGTGCCGAGGTCGATGGCCTCGAAGGCCTGGCGCTCGGTCAGCGCGCCGCAGGCCACCATCAGCGCGCCGCCGAGCACCGCGGCGCCGGTGCGGTCGAGCCGCAGCCCCGGCACGCGGCCGAAGGCCACCACCGCATAGGTGGCGAGGAAGACGAGGACGGCCGCGGCGCGGCTCCAATCGGCGGGGCTCATCGGGCGGGCCTCGTCTCCGGCATCAGCCACCAGAAGGCCAGCAGGCCCAGGCCAGCGAAGGCCGCGAGCATCAGGAAGGCGGCGGAGTAGCCGCCCGCCACGACGACATAGCCGGCCGCCGCCTGGCTGAGGCCCGCGCCGATGCCCTGTGCGGTGGCGATCGCGCCGAGGCTCACGCTGAAATGGCCGGTGCCGCGCGTCAGGTCCTCGGTGATGACCGGGAAGAGCGCGCCGAACAGCCCGGCGCCCACGCCATCGAGGCATTGGACCGCGACCAGCCAGTAGGGATCGTCGGAAAGGGTGTAGAGCACGCCGCGCGCCGCCAGCACCAGGAAGCCGGCGAGGAAGAGCGGCTTGCGGCCCCAGGCATCGGCACGGGCGCCGGCCAGCATCGCCATCGGCACCATCACCAGCTGCGCGGCGAGGATGCAGACGGACATCAGCGCGGTGCCCTGGTTGGCGTCGCGCTCGGCGAGCTTCTGCCCGACCAGCGGGAGCATCGCCGCATTGGCGAAGTGGAAGAGCGCGACGCAGCCGGCGAAGGCCAGCAGCGGCCGGCAGCCGAGCAGGACGCCCCAGGCCGAGGCCGGCGCATCCCGCGCCACGCCGGCCTCGAGGCCGCGCGCCGCGTCCTGGTCGATGGCACCGGCCGGGATGGCGAGGGTGGCGGCGACGCTCAGCACCGCCATCGCCGCCAGCAGCCAGAACACGACGATGGGGCCGAACAGGGTGGAGAGCCCGCCCGCCGCCGCCGCGGCGAAGGCATTGCCGGCATGGTTGAAGCCCTCGTTCCGCCCCGTCCGCCGGGTGAAGGCGGCGCGGCCGGCGAGCCCAAGGGTGATGGCGGCAACCGCCGGGGCGAAGACGGAATGCGCCGCTCCCGCCAGCGCCTGGGTCACGATCACCGGCCAGAATCCTGGTGCTGCGGGCACAAGGAGGCAGGCCGCCGTGACGACCAGCGCCGCGGCGACGATGAGGCCCCGCCTGGCGCGGACGGCATCGACCAGCGCCCCGCCCGGCGTCTGCGCCACCAGGCCGGCGATGGCGGAGGCCGAGAGGGCGATGCCGATGCTCGCCTGGTCCCAGCGTTGCACGGCGAGGAGGTAGATCGCCAGATAGGGGCCGAGCCCGTCGCGCACATCGGCGAGGCAGAAGTTGAGCGCGTCGAGCGCCCGGTCGGGGCCTCGGCTTCCTGTCAGCGGCATCACCGTCACAATCTGCTGGAGCGGTGCCGGAACGGCAACGAGGCAGGGCGGTTCCCCCGCCTTGCCGCATCGCAATCCCGGCGCCCATAGTCGGGACACAAAGGAGGGACATGGCCGATGGCGAGGCTCCAGGGCAAGGTCGCCCTCATCACCGGCGCGGGCATCGGCATCGGCCGGGCCACGGCGGAGCTCTTCGCGCGCGAGGGAGCGCGGGTGGCGATCGCCGAGATCGACGCCGCCTCGGGCGAGGAGACGGCGCAGCGCATCGCGGCCGGGGGCGGCGAGGCCATCGCCATCCCGACCGACGTGCGGGAGGAGGCGCAGATGGAGGCCGCCTTCCGCCGCACCGTGCAGCATTGGGGGCGGCTCGACGTGCTGCACAACAATGCCGGCGGCTCGACGCTGGAGGACGGGCCGGTGACGGAGGCGCCGATTGGCGAGTTCTGGCGCGCCATCACCCTCGACCTCTTCGGCACCTTCCTCGGCTGCCGCTTCGGCATCCCGGCGATCGCCGCCTCGGGCGGCGGGGCGGTGATCAACATGGCCTCCGTGGTGGCGCTGATGGGCTTTCCGGGGCGGGACTGCTACACCGCGGCCAAGGGCGGCGTCGCGGCGCTGACCCGCTCGCTCGCCGTCGAATACGCGGCGCAGCGGGTGCGGGTGAACGCCATCGCCCCCTGCATTACGCTGACGCCGAGGGTCGAGCGGCTGCTGGCCGGCAATGCGGATGTCCGGCGGGTGGCGGAGGGGCACCTCCTCGGCCTCGGCGAGCCGATGGACATGGCGCATGCCGCGCTCTGGCTCGCCTCCGACGAGAGCCGGATCGTGACCGGCCAGGTGATTCCGATCGATAGCGGGGCGGTCGTGGCATGACGGCGAAGCTTGGCTTCATCGGCCTCGGCCAGATGGGCGCGCCGATGGCGGCGCGGCTGCTCGGGCCGGACGTGGCGCTGCATGTCTATGACCCGCGGCCGGAGGCGGTGGCGGCCTTCACGGCGCAGGGCGCCATCGGCTGCGCCGGCGCGCGGGCGGTGGCCGACGCATCGGAGATCGTCTTCGCCTGCCTGCCCAACGGCCGCGTCAGCGAGGCGGTCGCCGCCGAGGTGGCGGAGGGCGGCGCAGTGACCCTCTATGCCGAGATGTCGACCATCGGCCGCGCGGCCGTCGAGGGCATCGCGGCGCGGCTCGCCGGGCGCGGCATCGCGGTGGTGGATGCGCCGATCAGCGGCGGGCCGGCGGGGGCGCGGGCCGGGACGCTCGCCATGCTGGCCGCGGGCGCGCCAGAGGCCTTGGCGCGGCTGCGGCCCTGGCAGGAGCGGATCGGCCGCGTGGTCTTCACCCTCGGCGAGCGGCCGGGGCAGGCGCAGGTGATGAAGCTCGTCAACAACCTGGCCTTCGCCGCCAACATGGTCGCCAGCTTCGAGGCGCTCGCGATGGGCGCCAAGGCAGGGCTCGACCCCGAGACCATGCTGGCCATGCTGAATGCCGGGACGGGCCGCAGCATGGTGACGGAGCGCGTGGCGGAGGAGGTGCTGACGCGGCGCTTCAGCTTCGGCGCGGCGATCGCGGTGGTGGACAAGGACGTGACGCTCGGCCTCGCCGAGGCGGCGGCGCTCGACGTGCCGATGTGGGCGATCGAGCAGGCGGCGCGGGTCTGGCGCTTCGCCGCCGGGCATGGGATGGCGGGGGAGGACATCTCGGCGCTGGCCCGGCTGATGGAAGGCTGGGCGGGCGCGGAGATCAAGGCAGGGCAGGAGTGACGGCGGATGGCGAAGATCCACTACAAGATCGTCCAGCACGACGGCGGCTGGGCCTACAAGCTGGGCGACGTCTTCTCGGAATCCTTCCGCACCCACGATGCCGCCATGCAGGCGGCGAAGCGGGTGGCGCAGGAGCAGCACGTGCCGGGCAACGACGCCTATATCGAGTACCAGGACGAGAAGGGCGAGTGGCACACCGAGTATTCGGCCGGCGGCGACCGCCCGGATGCGGATGTGAGCGATTAGGGCGCGGTCCGGCCGGCCCGACTCACGGCAGCCGCTCCGCCCTCCTGCCGGCATCGGTGCCGCGCCCCGGCCGGGGTGATCGCGCCTGATCGGAGTTTGCTCTAGCCGAAGGCGCCCACCTCATGGGTGATGGCCGCACCGCATTCGCGCACCAGGGCGAGGAGCTTCGCCATCGGCTGAAACAGGTTGGCATGCTCGGCGGCATAGCTCAGCCCCTCGCGCGGCGGTGCCGGCTCGCCGAATTCGAGGCCGATGACGGGGCCGGGGGCGGCGGGGAAGACCTCCTCTAGCAGCTTGAGCGCCGGCTCGACGTCGAGCTGGAGGATGCGGCCGACCAGCGCCTCCCGCGTCGCGCCGTGGCGGGGCGAGAAGTCCGGCACGTCGACGGCGAGAAGCCAGATGCGGTGGATCAGCGCGAGGCGCAGCGCGTGCAGCAGCACCAGCCGGTCCGGCATCTCCGGCAGGTCGGGCCAAGCATGGCGGAGCGCCAGGTGGTCGGCCTGGAGGCGGCGGAAGAGGCGGCGCACCGGCGCATCGAGGTCGAGCGCCTCCACCGCCGTGGCGACGCGCAGCAAGGCCGCCCGCCGCCCGGGCCGCCGGGTGAAGCCGGCGCGGTCGAGCCAGGGGCCGGGATCCAGCGTGTCGACCACCGCCCGCAGCACGCCGATATCGGAGCAGGCGGCGGCGCGGGCGGCCATGGCCAGGGCGCGTGCAAAGCGGGGCGAGCGGGTGCGGAGGTCGGTGAAGGCATCCGGGTTGGCGGAGGCGGCGGCGCCGAGCCCGTGCAGCGTGTTCGCCATCCAGCCAAGCTGCTGGAGGATGGCGTTGTTCGGGATGGCGCGGAGTTGGGAGGGGTGGGCGATGCGGATCGGCCCGCCCATGCCATCCGCCTGCCGGACGGCGGGGCGGGAGCCGGTGCGGTCGAGCAGCCCAGGGCCGAAGGCGCCGAGCAGCGCCGCATAACCGGGGTCGGCGACCAGGGCCTGCATCTCGCGCCGGGCGGTTGCGAAGAAATCGGCGACGTAGTCGGCCTCGGCATAGACCGGGTCGGTCACCTTCCAGGCCGGGGCGAAGGCATGCTGCGCGATGCCAGCGATGGTGGCGCGGGCGAGCGCGGGCGTGCCGAAGAGGAGGTAGCCGTCGCCGCCCTGGAAGGCGGTCTCCTCGCGCAGCCGGAGGCCGGCGCGGTCGAGCGCCATGCGCGCCTGGGGCGGCGAGAGATAGGCGAGGCGGTCGGCGAGGCTGCCGGGATGGCCGCCGCGGCCGACGCTCTCGCCATGCGTGTCGAAGAGCACGACCTCGATGCCGTCGAGCCTGTGCCGCCGCAGCAGCTCGACGAGGCGAAGCTTAAGCCGCTCGGCCAGGTAGCTGCCGGCGAGCTGGCCGACATAGCGGCCGCTGTCGGAATAGCCGAACTGAAGGCAGAGCCGGCCATGGGCGCGGAGGTAGTCGCGGTAATGCGGGCTGCGCAGCGCCTCCTCCAGCACCCGCTCGCCGCGATCCAGCGCCTCGGCCGTCTCGAAGAGGGGCGAGAGCTCGACGGCCATCTCGGCGCCGAAGCGGCGGGCGAGCCAGAGGGCGGCAAGCAGCGTGTAGCCCGTCTCCGTCTCGGCGATGAGGAAGCGGATCGGGGCGGAGTCGTCGACATGCTTGGCGATCTGGGCGCAGACCAGCATGAGCCGGGCGGCGCTCGCCTGCTCGGCGAGCAGCGCGCCGAAATCGACCGGCAGCGGCGCGACCTCGGCCAGCGCCTCGTTGATGGCGGCGAGCAGGCCGCGGCGCTGCGCCATGTCCTCCGCCGAGGCGGCGAGGCCGAGGCGCTGGCGCACGGCATTGTGGAGCTGGGCGGCGTTCAGCCGGACATGGGTATGGGCCAAGGCGAGCCCATGCGCGGCGAGGCCGGCGCGGGCCACGGCGAGGCCGAGGCGCGTGGCCTCGTCGGGCGCGGCGGCGAGGGCGGCCGGGAACAGCGAGAGCAGCGGCTCGCCATCGGTCATCGCCGCCGCCCGCCGCTCGATCAGCAGATGCGCCATGGCGCGCACCGCCTCCGGCTCCGGCCGCTCGGGCACGGCGGCGAGCTGGGCCTCGGTCGCCTCCAGCGCCTCGGCGGTGCGGGCGGCGAGCGGGGCGGCGGCCTCGCCGAGCGCGGCGAATTGGCCGGCCAGGCGCTCCAGCTGCAGCCGCTTCATGGTCAGGCGGAGGCGGAGCGTGTCCCACCAGCCGATATCGGTGCGGCCGTCCGTGTCGTAGCCGACCCAGCTTGCCAGCAGGATCGGACGGGGAACGAGCGTCGCCCAGCGGTCGGGCCAGGTGCCGCGGGCGGCCGTGAGCAGCGCCTCGGTCAGCGCGTCGATGGCGTCGCGGCCGCGGGCGATGGCGGCGGCGGCCTGGCGGAACTCCTCGGCGAGAGCGGGCGCGGTCGGCCGGTGCGGCAGGCCCGGCGGGAAGGCCGCGCCGCTCGCTGCCTCCGCCAGGGCGGTGCCGGTGCCGGGCGGCAGGGAGAAGGTCGGGTGGGCGGTGAAGACGGCGGCGAAGCGTGGCGTCTCCAGGAGCGCCCGGTACTGCGCGAAGGGCACCGGGCTGTCATCCGGGTCCGGCCGGACCAGGTGGGCGGCGAGTGCGCCGAGATCCGGCACCGCATCGGGCAAGCCGACATAGGAAGCGATGCGCCGCGCCCGCTCGCCGGCCGCGGCATCGGCCAGGCGCTGGACCATCTCCGCCACGAGGTCGAGGTCGAGGGCGCTGTCGTCCAACCTGCGGCTGATGGCGAGCGCGACCAGCAGCACCGGGTCGCCGAAGGGGTCCTGCGCCGCCGCCGCCCGCGCCTCCCGCAGCCGGGCGAGGAGGTCCTGCAGGGGGTCGGGGGCGGTGTCGGGCATGGGCCGATGTTGCACCTGCGAAGACGCGGATGGCCAGCCTTTCCCGGGGCCGCTTCAGCCGGCGAGGCTGCCCATGATGCCGGGCACCTCCTCCGGGATCTCGCGGGCAAGGTAGCCGAGCGGGCCGACGCGGCGGGCCAAGCGGTCGCCGGCCTCGGCATGGAGGAAGACGCCCCAGAGCGCGGCCTGCAGCGGCGGCGCGCCGCGGGCGACGAGGGCGGCGATGATCCCCGCCAGCGTGTCGCCCGACCCGGAGGTGGCGAGGCCGACATTGCCGCGGTCGCAGGACCAGGCCTCGCCCTGGGGCGAGGCGACGAAGGAGCGGCCGCCCTTCATGTCGACGACCGCGCCAAAGGTGGCGGCGGCGCGGCGGGCGGCGGCGAGCGGGTCCTCCGCCACCTCGGCGGCGGGGCAGCCGAGCAGGCCGGCCATCTCGCCGACATGCGGCGTCAGCACCAGGCGGCCGGCATGGCGGCGAAGCGCCTCGCGGCAGTCGGCAAGCGCCGCGAGCGCCCCGGCATCGAGCAGGAAGGCGGCCTCGCCCTCGGCGCGGGCCAGGACCTCGCGGGTGAGCGCGGCGAGGGCTGGCGGGTCCATCATGCCGGGGCCGAGCACCACGGCATCGGCGCCGGCGCAGCGGCGGGCGAGCATGGCTGCCTCCCTTGGGTCGATGCCGCCGGCCTCGGTTTCGGCGAGGGGAAAGACGCGGGCCTCGGGCATCGCCATGGCCAGGTGCGGTGCGGCGCCGGCCGGGGCGGCGACCTGCACCTTGCCGGCGCCCGCCCTGAGCGCCGCGACGCCGGTGAGGAGTGCCGCACCCGGGACCTCACGGCTGCCGGCGATGACGAGGACGCGGCCACGGCTGTTCTTGTCGGCGCCTTCCTGGTGGGTCGGCAGCGGCATGGTCCGCAGCAGCTCGGGCGTGAGCGAGGTCGGCGCGCTCATCGGGCGGCGCTCGCCGGGGCGTCCGGCTCGGCGGTGACGGGGGCGCCCTCCTCCAGCAGCGGGGCGAGGAAGTTGTAGCGCCGCAGGACGAGGCCCGAGCCCGGCTCATGGGCGTATTCCGTGACGCTGCAATTGCCCACGTCGCCCTCCCGGTCGATGGCGAGGATCTGCTCCTCCGTCATCCGCTCGATCAGGTAGCGGAGGCAGAGCACCACGACCTGGTGGGCGACGATCATCACCCGCTCGCCGGCATGGTGGAGGCTGATGGTGTCGAGCGCGCTGCGCAGGCGGAGGATGACGTCGCACCAGCTCTCGCCGCCGGGCGGGCGGTGGTAGAACTTGCCCAAGGAGCGGCGGAGCTCGGCCTGCGCCGGGTGCTCGGCGGCGATGCCGTAGCGGGTGAGGCGGTCGAGGATGCCGAATTCCTTCTCCCGCAACCGCTCGTCGAGGGTCAGCGCCGCGGGCGGGGTGCCCATCAGCTCGGCGGTCTGCCGGGCGCGGAGATAGGGCGAGGCGAGGACGACCTCGGGGCGCTCATCCTCCGGCTGCTCGGCGAACCAGCGGCCGAGGGCACGGGCCTGCTCCTCGCCGCGGGAGCTGAGGGGCACGTCCACGTCGCGGGCCAAGGTCTCGATGCGGTGGAGGCGGGCGGCCTGGGCGGCATCGCGCGCGACATTGCCGCGGCTCTCGCCGTGCCGGATGATCCAAAGTCGCTCGGGCCAGCGCTGCTGCATGGAACTCCCCCGCCGATGGCGAGGAGGCAACGCGGCAGGGCCCCCGGGTTTTCTGGCGGCCCGCTTTCAGCCCGCCAGGTTGTGCAGCGCCCAGCAAACCTGCCCGACCTGCTCGTCGGTCAGCTCGGGGTACATCGGCAGGCTCAGCACCTCCTGCGCGGCGCGGGCGGTCTCGGCGCAGCCGGCGGGGCCGAGGGGGATGCGCCCGGCATAGGCCGATTGCTGGTGCACTGGCACGGGGTAGTGGATGCCGGTGCCGACGCCGTCCCGGCGCAGCCGCGCCTGCACATCGGCCCGCGTCATGCCCCAGGCGCCGGTGCGGATGACGTATTGGTGGAAGACATGCTCGGCATCCGTCCGGCGCGCGGGCGGGGCGAAGGGGCTGCCGGCCAGCGCCGCGTCATAGGCGTCGGCGATCCAGCGGCGGCGCTCGTTGCCCCAGTCGAGCGCGGTCAGCTTCACCCGGAGGATAGCCGCCTGCACCTCGTCGAGCCGGCTGTTCACGCCGACCATCGAGGAGACGTAGCGCTCCTTCCAGCCATATTGCCGGATGGCGGCGATGCGGTCGGCCAGCTCGAAATCGTCCGTCGCCAGCACGCCGCCATCGCCGAGGGCGCCGAGATTCTTGGTGGGGTAGAGCGAGAAGGCGGCCGCGCGGCCGAGCGTGCCGAGCTTGCGGCCGCCGAGCGTCGCGCCGTGGCACTGGGCGCAATCCTCGATCAGCGCGACGCCGGCCGCCTGACAGGCCGCCAGCATCGGGTCGAGGTCGCAGGCCTGGCCGTAGATGTGGACGGCGATGGCGGCGCGGATCGGCGGCAGGCCGGGCGGCGGGTCCTCGAGGACGGCGGCGAGCTCGTCAGGATCCATAGTGTAGGTGTCGGGGTCGATGTCGAGCAGGAGCGGCACGGCGCCTGCCATCTCGATCGCCGCCACCGTCGCGACGGCGGTGTGGGAGACCGTGGCGACGGTCGAGCCCTCGCCGATCCCCATCCCGCGCAGGATCAGGGCCAGCGCATCCGTGCCGTTAGCGCAGCCGACCGCACGGGTGGTGCCGAGCCAGGCGGCGAATTCCTGCTCGAAGGCCTCGCCCTCCCGGCCGAGGATGTACCAGCCGGAACCGAGGGCCCGCGCCACCGCGGCATCGATCTCGGCCTGCTGGGCGCGGTAGCCCGCGCCGGGATCGGCCTGCGGGATGACGGTCATGCTCATCGGCGGTTCGTCCTTGGAGCCCTGGAGCATGATCCGCGATCACCGGATCGTCGACCATGCTCCAACCTATCGTTTTGCCGCATGATTCACGCCTCCAGCCGTTCCAGCCTTCGGCGATCACGCTCTAGATGTAGTCCGCCATGCGGGTGCGGTACCAGTCGAGGGAGCGCGCCAGCCCCTCGTCCAGCCCGACCAGGGGTTTCCAGCCGGTGGCGGCGCGGAAGGCATGGTCATCGGCGTGGTAGCTGCCGATGTCGATGGGGGCGCGGTCGGCAGGGAAGGATTTCACGGCGTAGTGACCCTCGCCCCCGTTGGCCGCGATCAGCCGGTCCGCCAGCTCGGTCAGGCTGGCAGGCGGCGAGCCGCCCAGGTTGAAGACCCGGCCCGCCACCTCCGGTTGCGGAGCATATTCCGCCGAGAGCAGGAAGGCGCCGACCACGTCGTCGACATAGGTGAGGTCGCGCAGCTGCTCGCCGCCCCAGACCTCGAAGGGCTCGCCCTTGAGCACCTGGCGGATCCAGATGCCGAGGAAAGTCTGCCGCGCGTCGCGGATGCGGAGGCGCGGGCCGTAGCAATTGGTCAGGCGGAGCGAGACGACGGGGCGGTGCAGCACGCGCTGCTCCAGCAGCCAGTACTGCTCGCCCGCCCATTTGGAGACGCCATTGGCATCCGGTGGGTTGACGGGGTGGAGCTCGTCGACCGGGAGCTGCATCGGGCGGCCGTAGAATTGCCGCGTCGAGGCGTGGACGACGGTGGCCTTGGGGGCGGCCTCACGCATCACCTGGATCAGGCGCACCTGGGCGACGGCGTTGATGGCGATGTCGGCCACCGGGTCCTTCTGCCCGCCCATATGGCTGGTCTGGGCCGCCATATTGAACAGCACGTCCACGTCCTGGCAGAGCGTGTGCAGCTCCACGTCGCGGATGTCGCCGCGCACGAGCAGCACGCCGGCGCCCTCGAGATTGGCCATGTTGGCGCCGCCGTCGGGGAACATGGCGTCGAGCGCCGTCACCCGCGCGCCGAGCGCGGCGAGGGCATGGCAGAGGGCGCTGCCGAGGAAGCCGGCCCCGCCGGTCACCAGCACGCGCTTGCCGCGCCAGAAGGCGGCCCGTTCGGCCTCGGTCATCGGTACAGGGTCCTTTCTCACTCCGGGCAGGTTCCACCCCGATTGCGGCGGAACCACGCCTAATCCCCGGCGACGGCGCGGCGCTTGGCGTCCTCGCGGGGCGGCGCCTCGGGCAGGCCGGCGCGGCTGCCGCGCATGATCTCGATGAAGCCGAAGAGCAGCAGGAGCTGCGCCAGCAGCATCTGGATGCTGGCCAGCAGCCGGATGCCGTCATCGGCCGGCAGGATATCGCCATAGCCGACCGTCGAGAGCGTCACCACGCTGAAATGCAGCGCATCGGAGAAATCCACCCGGATCGGCCCATGGGTGCTGGTGAAGAGCGGGCCGCCTGAGAACCCGTCCGCGATGCGGTAGAGGCAGCCGAAGACCACCGTCAGCAGCGCCCAGAGGCTGGAATAGGCGGCGATCGGCACGGCGAGGCGCGAGAGCCGCCGCGTCACCACGCGGAAGATCACGGCGATGTCGACCAGCAGCCGCACCACGTCGCCGACCGATATCACGCTGACGGCGGCGATGGCGCCCATGGCGGCGATCAGCGCCACGCCCTGGCCGGTCGTGGGCAGCCGGTTCACCGGGAACCCCAGGGAGACCACGCCGACCAGCCCGGTGATCGCCAGCCAGCGGGCGAAGCGGGGCAAATGGGCGAGGTCGGCGGCTTCCTCCTGCTCGGCCCAGGCGCTGAGGGTGCGGCGGCGCAGCCAGCAGGCGGCGACGAAGGCGGCGATGGGGAGGACGAAGCCGATGGCACGCGACCAGTCCGGCGCATCGGGGAAGCCGGCGCGGCCGAGCACGACAAAGAGGCAAGCATACATCGCCAGCCCGTTGGTGGTGCCGAGCGCGAATTGCGGCCCATGCGGGAAGAGCCGGTAAAGCGCGCCGATCGCCAGCGCCGAGGTACCGAGCAGGACCAGCGGGAAGGCGCCGCCGCGATCCGCCACGCCGCCGGCGACCAGCAGCATCAGCCCGAGCGAGAGGCCGATGGCGGCGAGGAAGGGGCGGCGGTGCCGGTCAGGCATCCGGGAGCGCGGCGATGCCCGTGACCTCGACGCGCCAGCGGGGATCGACCAGCGGGGCCTCGACGGTCATTCGGGCGGGCTTCGCGCCGGGGTCGAGCCAGCGGTCCCAGGCGCGGTTCATCGCCGGCGCGTCGCGGATGTCGGCCAGGACCACGGTGACGGTGAGAAGGCGGGACTTGTCGGTGCCGGCCTCGGCCAGCAGGGCGTCGATCTGGGCCAGGATGTCGGCGGTCTGGCCCTCGGCATCGAGCGACGCATCATCGGCGACCTGCCCGGCCAGATAGACCAGTGCGCCATGCACCACGGCGCCGGAAAGCCGTCCCTCCTCTGCCAGGCGCCGGATCGCCATGCGTGCCTCCCCTCCCCTGCGGCGTGAACCATAGGGGCGATGGCGGCGCGGTGGATACTCCCGATCGGCAGTGGCCTGCGGACCACAGTCGGCGGCGTCCCGCAGCGGCTTGGAACGAAACGGCGCCGGCAGCGTAAGGGGCGTTGACACCCACGTCGCTCCCACCCCCCGAGGGAGATCATCCTTGCCCGAGACCACCCCCCGTGCCGCCCCCCGCGGCACGCAGCACTCCCTTGCGCGCCGGCTGCGGCCGGCAATGGCCATCCTTGCCTGTGCCTTCGCGGCGAGCCTTGCCGCACCGGTGCCGGCCGCGGCGCGCCCAGACCGGCCGAGCGCGGCGCGCAGCCAGGCGAAGCCTGCTCCGCTGGTGCGGCCGGCCCCGAGGCGGCAGGCCGCCGCCCCGGCGCGGGCGCGCCCAAGGACGGTGGCGGCGGCGGCGCCTGTCGCCGTCGCGGCGCCGCCCACAGCGGATGGGGCGCCGAGCCCCGTGGTCGCCGCGGCGCTGGCGTCGGCCACGCGCAGCACGGGCGCCGACCCGGTGCTGCTGCGGGCGATCGCCTGGCAGGAAAGCCGCTTCAGCCATCGTGCCGGCAACCGGCAGAGCTCGGCGCGCGGGCTGATGCAGTTCACCGAGGCGACCTGGCTCGAGGTGGTGCGCGACTTCGGCGCGCGGCATGGGCTGGCGCGGCAGGCGGCGAGCCTGTCCACCGATGCGCGGACCGGCGCCATCACTAGCAAGCGCCCACGCGACCTGCGCTACATCCTCTCGTTGCGCTTCAACCCGCGGCTCTCGGCCATCATGGCGGCCGAGCGGCTGGCGGCCGAGCGGGCGGCGCTGGAGGCGGTGCTCGGCCGGCCGGCGGGGGCGACGGAGTTCTACCTGACGCATCTGCTCGGCCCGGCGGGGGCGCGGCGCTTCCTCGCCGAGTTGGACCGGGCGCCGGCGCGGCCGGCGGCGGAAGCCGTCGGCGCCGACAGCCTCGCCGCGAACCGGGGCGTCTTCTACGAGCGCGGGACCGGGCGGGCGCTGAGCCTCGCCGAGGTGCAGGCGGCGGTCGCGCGGATGCTGGCCCAGCAGCGGGCAGCGCCGGAGCCCATCAGGCTCGCCGCGCGGTAGATTCCTTGCATTTCCGAAACGCATCACGAAATTGTTAACTTCTCGTGAGCGGCCGATTACTCCGGCTGGGTGGTGACGCCCACCCTAGCCGGTGAGGTGCCGCCGCCGCAGCAGGCGGACGGCGAGGCCATCGACCGGCCCGGCCAGTACCGAGACCGCCCAGGCGAGGCCTGCGCAGAGCACCACCGCCGGGCCGGCCGGGACGTCGGCGTGATAGGAGAGCAGCAGCCCGGCGAGGCTCGCGGCCATGGCGATGCCGACCGAGGCATAGGTCATCCCGCCCAGCCGGCGCGACCAGTGCCGGGCGGCGATGGCGGGCAGCATCATCAGCCCGACCGCCATCAGCGTCCCGAGCGCCTGGAAGGCGGCGAGCAGGTTCAGCACGACGAGGCCGAGGAAGCCGAGATGCCAGAGGGCACCGCGGGCACCGACCGCCTGGGCGAAGCCGGGGTCGAAGCATTCCAGCACCAGCGGGCGCCAGGCGAGCGCCAGGGCGGCCAGCGTCAGCGTCGCCGCCCCCGCCATCAGCAGAAGCGCGCCGTCATCGACGCCGAGGACGCTGCCGAAGAGCAGGGTGGTGAGCTCGACCGCCCCACCGCGCATCGAGACCATGGCGACGCCGGCCGCCAGCGCGACCAGGTAGAGCGCGGCGAGCGAGGCATCCTCCCGCCCGCCGGTCGCACGGGAGAGGGCGCCGGCGCCGATCGCCACCACGAGCCCGGCGAGCAACCCACCCGCCGCCATGGCCGGCAGCGACAGGCCGGCGACGAGGAAGCCCGCGGCGACGCCGGGCAGGATGCCATGCGCCAGCACATCGGCGGTCAGGCTCATCCGCCGCAGCATCAGGAACAGGCCAAGCGGAGGCGCGGCGACCGAGAGCGCGAGGCACCCGACCAGGGCGCGGCGCAGGAAGCCGAACTCGAGGAAGGGCTGCAGGATCAGGCGGCGCAGGCCTCCGCCTGCCCGGCCCAGGCCTCGGCCATCATGCGGGCGCGGAGGCGGTTGGCGGCGGTCAGCACCTCGCCGGTCGGGCCCCAGCCGAGGCAGTCGCGGGCGAGCAGCAGCGTCTCCGGGAATTCGCGGCGGACGAGGTCGACGTCGTGCAGCACGGCGATCACCGTCCGGCCCTCGCCATGCCAGCGCCGCACCAGGGCCAGCAGCTCGGCGGCGGTGCGGGCGTCGAGGGCGTTGAAGGGCTCGTCGAGCAGGATCACCGGCGCGTCCTGCAGCAGCAGCCGGGCGAAGAGCACGCGCTGGAACTGGCCGGCGGAGAGGCTGCCGACGGGCCGGCGCTCGAAGCCCACGAGGCCGACCGCGGCGAGCGCCGCCTCGGCCCGGACGCGGCCGGCGCGGGGGATGGCGCGAAAGGCGCCGGTTTCGGCCCAGAGGCCGAGCAGCACCGCATCGAGGCAGGTGAGCGGGAAGCTGCGGTCGAGGCTCGATTGCTGCGGCAGCAGCGCGACCTGGCCGGCGGCGCCCTCGATCCGCCCGCCATCCGGGCGGTGCAACCCGGCGATGGCGCGCAGCAGGGTCGTCTTGCCGGCACCGTTGGGGCCGACCACGGCGGTGAGGCTGCCGGGAGCGAAGCGGCCGGAAAGATGATGCACCGCCGGCCGGCGCTGGTGGCTGACTGTGAGGTCGGCGATACGGATCTCGGCCGGGCTCATGCCGCCATGGCCCAGGCGACAGCGAGCCAGAGCCCCGTCGCGACCACCGCCGCCAGCGCGAGGCGGGCGGCGGCGCCGGAAGACAGGTCGAGGGGGTCAGGCCAGGGCATGATGTTATGAGATAACATCACCCCCCCCGGGTTGCTACCCCCTCCCCCGGAACCTTCCGCGGCTCCGCCGCGGAAGGATGCCGAAGCCGCGGGCGCGGGCGACGACCGGCCCCCCGCGGCGACGCGCAGCGACGTCGTGGGGAGTTAGGAGGCCTTGCGCTTCGAGCCGCCCTTGGCGTCGTTCGCCGCCTCGCCGCCCATGATCTGGCCCATGAGGACCGACTGGGTCAGCTCGGTCAGCTTCAGATCGGTCTGCCGCTCCTCCTCGAGGATCTCGCCGAGGATCTGGCCGACCTTCTGCTCGCCGAGCGCCTTCGCCAGCGACGCCGTGGTGCCGTAGGAGGCGATCTCATAGTGCTCGATCTTTTGCACGGCGGCGACGACGACGATGTCGAGCACGGGGCCCTTCTCGTATTCCTCGACCTCGTGCTGCGCCTCCTCGATCAGGCCGCGCATCGCCTCGCAGACCTTGCGGCCGGGGCGGGCGCCCATCTCCTCGAGCGCCTGCTCGACGCGCTCGACCTGGGTCTGCGTCTGCTCGACATGCATGGTCAGCAGCTCGCGCAGCTCCGGCGCGGAAACCTTGCGGATGACGCGCTGCATGTTGCGGGTGCCCTGCTTCTCGGCGCTGTAGATGTCCTTCAGCTGCGCGACCAGCATCTCGCGGATTTCATTATTCATCCGGCTTCTCCGTGTTTGGCGTGGATGCGGAGGGAAAGGCTGGCGGAGGTCGAAGTTGCCTGCGTCGCGGTAACGTCTCATCCCCTTGAAGCGAGGGCGACGCCGCCGAGCGTGAGCGCCAGCGCGGCGAGCTGCCGGGCGCCGAGCGGCTCGCCCAGCAGGGCCGCGCTGCCGAGCACGCCGATGATCGGCACCAGCAGCGAGCCGATGGCCGCCGTCCCCGCCGGCAGCCGCTTCAGCGCGCGGAACCAGGCGAGATAGGCGAGGCACTGGCCGAGGATGGAGGCATAGGCGAGGCAGGCCCAGCCGAGCGGGCGCACCTCGGCCGGATGCGCCTGCTCGAAGGCGAGCGCGACCACGACGACCGGCAGCGCGCCGATACCGAGCTGCCAGGCGACGAGCGGCACCGGCGCCATCGCCACGGGGAAGCGCTTGGTCCAGATGGTGCCGCAGGCGAAGAGCAGCGCCGTCGTGAGGATGGCGAGCACGCCGGGCAGCTTCCCCGCCGCCAGCCCGGCGCCGAGGTCGAGGCGCCCCGCCATCAGCAGCGTCACGCCGGCGAGGCCGAGGGCAAGGCCCGCGAGGCGGCGCCAGCCGGGCCGCTCGCCGAGGAAGGGCCAGGCGAGGATCGTCGCCCAGACCGGCATGGTATAGGCGATGATCGCCGCCTCCGAGGCGTCCAACCAGAGGATCGCCAGGGGCGCGAAGAAGAGCCAGGAGGTGACGTTCAGCAGCGCCGCCACGGCCAGCCGCCCCCATTGGTCGGGGCGGGGCAGCAGCGCCTCGCGCTGGAGCAGGGCGATCAGCGAAAGCAGCAGGACGGAGCCGCTGGCAGCCAGCACCCGGAAGGTGAAGGGCGGCCAGTCCTGCATCAGCAGCTTCATGACCGGCCAGTTCATCCCCCAGGCCGTCGCCGTCACGCCGAGATAGCCGAAGCCGGCGAGGCGGGGGCTCACGCCAGGAGGGCCGCGACGCGCTCCAGCACCGGGGGCGGCAGCGGCCCCCGCTCGGCGGCGGCGATGGCCTGCTCGAGCTGCTCCAGCGAGGCGGTGCCGACCAGCGCCGTGCCCATCTCCGGCGGGGTGATGGCGAAGCGGATGGCGAGCTCGGCAAGGGAGGCGGCATGCCCCTCCTCCACCAGCGGCCGGAGGCGGCGGGCATGGGCGAGGTCGGTCGCATAATCCTCGGCCGAGGCGATCGGCGCGACCTCGGGCATGGCGATGGGGTGGCGGCCCGCCTCGCCGGAGAGGGCGCCAGCGGCGAGGATGCGGATGCCGATCAGCCCGACGCCCTGAGCGGCCGCGACCTGGCCGAGCCGGCGGAAATCCTGCCCCGGCAGGCCCGGCGGGAGCGGCGCGAGCCAGGAGGGGTTGAGGGCGTTGAAGGGAATCTGGGCTGTATCGACCAGCCCGGCCTCGAGGAACTGGCGCAGCGCCGGCTCGGAGCCGAGGGCGGTGATGCCGAGGAAGCGGCACTTCCCCTGGTCGCGCAGGCGGTGGAGGGTCGGCAGCGCCTCGCCGAGGATCTCGGTGAGGGTATAGCCCTCCGCCACCCCGACCGGGTCATGGAGTTGCAGCAGGTCGACGCTGTCGCGGCCAAGGCGGCGCAGGCTTTCCTCCAGCGAGGCGGCGAGCGCCGCCGGGATGTCGCGCGGCGCGGCCTTGGGCAGGCGGAATTTGGTGCCGATCAGCGGCCGGGCCCCGAGCGCCTTCAGCGCCCGGCCGAGATTCTCCTCCGAGGCGCCATTGCCATAGGCGGGCGCGGTATCGACATAGGTGATGCCGGCCAGGAAGGCGCGGGCGAGCGAGCGCTCCTGCTCGGCGGCGCTGCCGCGGACCAACAGCCCGCCGACCGCGCCGGCGCCATAGCCCAGCACCGAGACCCTCAGCCCGGTTCGCCCCAGGACCCGCTGTTCCATGATGACCCTCTCCCCGCTAAGGGGACATTAAACGCCGCACCTCGCCTGGAAACCCATGCTTCGCCTGACCGAATTGCGCCTGCCGCTGGGCCATGAGCCCGAGCTCCTGCGGGCGGCCATCCTCGCCCGGCTCGGCCTCGCCGAGGAGGAGCTGCTCGACGTCCAGGTCTTCCGCCGCGGGCATGACGCGCGGAAGCCGCGGGCCATCATGTGGGTCTATACCCTCGACCTCACGCTGCGCGACGAGCCAGGGGTGCTGGCGCGGCATGCGGGCGATGCGCATCTCCGCCCGGCGCCGGAGACGCGCTATCGCTTCGTCGCCCGCGCGGCGGAGGGGGCGATGCGGCCGGTCGTCATCGGCACCGGGCCCTGCGGGCTCCTGGCGGCGCTGGTGCTGGCGCAGATGGGCTTCCGCCCGATCATCCTCGAGCGCGGCAAGCTCGTCCGTGAGAGAACCAAGGATACCTGGGGCCTCTGGCGCCGCGGCGTGCTGGTGCCGGAAAGCAACGTGCAGTTCGGCGAGGGCGGCGCCGGCACCTTTTCCGACGGCAAGCTCTACAGCCAGATCAAGGACCCGCGGCATTACGGGCGGAAGGTGCTGACCGAGTTCGTCAAGGCCGGGGCGCCGGAGGAGATCCTCTACGTCTCCCGCCCGCATATCGGCACCTTCCGCCTGGTCTCGATGGTGGAGAGCATTCGCGCCGAGATCGAGCGGCTGGGCGGCGAGTACCGCTTCGGCTGCAAGGTGACGGGGTTGCGGCTCGGCGCCGGGCGGCAGGTCGAGGGCGTGGTGCTCGAGGGCGGCGAGGCAATCGCGGCGAAATCCGTGGTGCTCGCCATCGGCCACAGCGCGCGCGACAGCTTCGTCATGCTGCGCGACGCCGGCGTTCATCTGGAGCCGAAGCCCTTCAGCATCGGCGTCCGCATCGAGCATCCGCAGGGGATGATCGACCGGCTGCGCTGGGGGCCGAATGCCGGCAACCCGCTGCTCGGCGCGGCGGACTACAAGCTGGTGCACCATGCGAGGAACGGGCGCAGCGTCTACAGCTTCTGCATGTGCCCAGGGGGGACGGTGGTGGCGGCGACGAGCGAGCCGGGCCGCGTCGTCACCAACGGGATGAGCCAGTATTCCCGCGCCGAGCGGAATGCGAATGCCGGCATCGTCGTCGGCATCTCGCCGGCCGACTATCCGGACGACGTGCTGGCGGGCGTCGACTTCCAGCGGCGGCTGGAGAGCGCGGCCTTCCTTGCCGCCGGCGGCGACTACCGGGCGCCGGGGCAGCTGGTCGGCGACTTCCTGGCGGGCCGCCCCTCCACCGCGCTCGGCGATGTGCTGCCGAGCTACAAGCCGGGCGTCACGCCGACCGACCTCGCCCGCTGCCTGCCCGACTTCGCCATCGCCGCGATGCGCGAGGCGTTGCTTGCCTTCGACCGGCAGATGCCGGGCTTCGCGCGGCCGGATGCGGTGATGACGGGCGTCGAGACGCGGACCAGCAGCCCGATCCGCATCCGCCGCGGCTGGGACTTCCAGAGCCTCAACACGCCGGGCCTCTTCCCGGCCGGCGAGGGCGCGGGCTATGCGGGCGGCATCCTCAGCGCCGGCGTCGACGGCATCCGCGTCGCGGAGGCGCTGGCGCTGCTGGCGACCGGGCAGGAAGTGCCGCGGGAGATGAGCCGCGGGGTGGAGGCCTCGGAGACGACCTATGGCTGAGGCCGCCTCCATCCCCTGCTGAGTTACTCCGCGAGCAGGCTGCCGCGGCCGACGACGATGCGGCCGACCTGGCAGATATCAACGCTGCGGATCTCCGCCTCGCGCCCGCCGCTCCAGACCACGCGGAAGTCGTAGTTGCCGCCACGGCCGGGGCGGAAGCTCGCCTTGCGGCCCGGTGTCAGCACATTCTCGCCGAGGCGGTCGCGGCCCCAATTGCTGTCGCTCGTCGGGCCGAAATACAGCTCGTCCACCTGCACGCCGGAGTTGTTCACCACCTCGATCGAGGTATCGCAGCCTTGAGCGGAGGCTTGGCCAGCGGCAAGGGTGCCGAACAACGCGAGGGACAGGGCAAGGCGGCGGAACATGGCATTCTCCGTGCAACGGGCGGCAGCTTGGTGACTCGCGCCACGGCCCCACGCAGGAGTAGAACTATTTCGTTAGAAAAACACCAAGATTACGACACTCCATTCGGCGCATCGACGCCGCAGCATCAGGGATGGGCATCGCCGCCCGGCAGCTGGTCGCGCATCTCCCGCAGCTCGCCGCTCTCCACGCTCGCCAGCGCATTGCGGAGCACGCCCGCGATGGACCGGTCGTCCATCGTCCGCGCCAGCAGGCCCAGCGCGCCGCCGAGCAAGGCGGATGCGACCGAGACCGGGGCGATGTTCTGCTCGATCATGTACTCGATCGCCTTGTCTACCACCGAGCCGGCGTGGCTGAGGTCGTCGGGGGCCACGCCCTGGGGGTCCAATTGCATGCCATAAGCTCCTTGTCGGTGCGGCAGATGGGGTTTCCGTGGCCCGCCGAAAACCCCTGGCCTGCTTCCTGCCGATGCAGGCCAGGCTTCATGGGAACGGCGATTCACGCCCTGGGTGGAAGCACCCTGGGGCATTGCGGCTAACCGGCCGTGGCCTCGCCCAGCCGGATGCGGGGCTGGTCGAGATCCGCGGCGCGCTGAGCCGCCGCCGCCGCCTCGGCCATGGCGACCGCCTCCGACTGGCGCCGCCACATCTCGGCATAAAGGCCGTCGCGGGCGGTGAGCTCGCCGTGGTTGCCGCGCTCCACGATGCGGCCGTCCTGGAGGACGATGATCTCGTCCGCCTCCACCACCGTCGACAGGCGGTGGGCGATGACGAGGGTGGTTCGGTCGGCCGAGATCTCGCGCAGCGCGGCCTGGATATCCTGCTCGGTGCGGGTGTCGAGGGCGCTGGTCGCCTCGTCGAGGACGAGGATGCGCGGGTTCTTCAGGATGGTCCGCGCGATGGCGACGCGCTGCTTCTCGCCGCCCGAAAGCTTGAGGCCGCGCTCGCCGACCATGGTGCGGTAGCCCTCCGGCAGGCGCTCGACGAAGTCGTGCACCTGGGCGAGCTTCGCGGCGCGGATGATCTCCTCCTCGGTCGCCTCCGGGCGGCCATAGGCGATGTTGTAGCGGATGGTGTCGTTGAACAGCACCGTATCCTGCGGCACCACGCCGATGGCGGCGCGGAGCGAGGACTGGGTCACCTCCTCGATCGGCTGGCCGTCGAGCAGGATGCGGCCGCCCGTCGCGTCGTAGAAGCGGAAGAGCAGGCGCGAGATGGTGGACTTGCCGGCGCCCGTCGGGCCGACGATCGCCAGCGTCTTGCCGGGCGGGACATGGAAGGACACGCCCTTCAGGATGACGCGGTCCGGCCGGTAGCCGAAGCGCACATCCTCGAAGGTCAGCTCGCCGGGGCCGGCCGCCAGCGGGCGGGCATCGGGCGCATCGGCCACCTCGCGCTCCTCCCGCAGCAGGCGGAACATCGCCTCCATGTCGGTGAGGGACTGCTTCATCTCGCGGTAGACGAAGCCGAGGAAGTTGAGCGGCAGGTAGAGCTGGATGAGATAGGTGTTCACCAGCACGAAGTCACCGACCGACATCTGGCCGGAGGCGACGCCGCGGGCGGCCATCAACATCACCAGCGTCAGGCCGACGGCGATGATCGCCGCCTGGCCGCCGTTCAGCATGCTGAGCGTGACTTCGGAGCGGGTATAGGCCCGCTCGTAGCGCGCGAGCGAGTTGTCGTAGCGCCGCTCCTCATGCGCCTCGTTGTTGAAGTACTTCACCGTCTCGTAGTTCAACAGGCTGTCGATGGCCTTGGTGTTGGCGTCCTGGTCCATCGCGTTCATTTCGCGGCGGAAGCGAAGGCGCCAGTCGGTGAACATCAGGGTGAAGGCGATGTAGACGCCGATGGTGCCGAAGGTGACCGCGGCATAGGAGAAGTCGAACATCCCCCAGAGAATCACCGTCACCAGCCCGATCTCGAGGAAGGTCGGGATGATGTTGAACAGCATGAAGTCGAGCACGAAGGTGATGCCGCGCGAGCCGCGCTCGATCACGCGGGAGAGGCCGCCGGTCTGCCGGTCCATGTGGAAGCGCATCGACAGCGCATGCAGGTGTTGGAAGACCTGCAGCGCGATGCGCCGCGAGGCACGCGCCTGCACCTTCACGAAGACGGCATCGCGCAGCTCGGCGAAGCCGGCGCTCGCCGCGCGCAACAGGCCGTAGCCGATCACCATGGCGATGGGGATGGTGGCGATGCCGCCGGCCTTCGGACCCAGAGCATCGACGGCGCGGGCATAGACGATGGGGACCAGCACATTGGCGCCCTTCGCCACCACCAGCAGCGCCAGGGCGATGACCACCCGGGCGCGCAGGCCAGGCTCGCCCTTCGGCCAGAGCCAGGGGGCGAGGGTAAGCAGCGTGCGGAGATGGCTGCGTTCGGCGGTGGCGGCGGATTGGCTCATGGCTCCGGGACATAGGCCCGAACGGCGCGCCGGCAAACGGGCCATATGGCCGGGCCGTATGGCCGGAAGGGCGCGCAGGGCGGTAAAGCTGGGGGATGAGTCCCTTCATGCGCCACATTGAGGCTTGCAACGACCTGCCCTCCCCGGCCGGTTTCATCCCCTTCCGCATCGCCGGGGTGCAGGTGGGCTGGCTCGGGCCCGAGCTGGCGCGGGCGCTGACCTTCTTCCCGCACGACTTCCATTTCGATGCGGAGGGCGTGGCGCTGGCCTCCCGGCTGCGCGGCCCGGCGGCGCGGGCGGAGGCGCTGGCGGCGGTCGCCCGGTCGCTCGCCGGGCGGGGCTTCTTCACCCTGCGGGATGAGGCCTTCGACGTCCGGGCGGAGCCGGAGGGGCCGGTGCTGGCGCAGCTCGACCGCGGCGCCATCCCCTCCTTCGGGGTGAGGGCAGCGGGGGTGCATCTCAACGGGCTGGTGCGGCGGGCGGACGGGCTGCAGGTCTGGGTGGGCGTCCGCTCTCGGAGCAAGCCGGTGGCGCCGGGGCAGCTCGACCATCTGGTGGCGGGCGGCATTCCGGCCGGGCTCGATGCGATGCAATGCCTGGTGAAGGAGGCGGCGGAGGAGGCCTCGATCCCGCCGGAGCTGGCCGGGCGGGCGCGGCAGGTGGCGCGGCTGTCCTATGTCATGCGGCATGGCGACGGGATGCGGCGGGACATCCTGCATGCCTTCGACCTCGTGCTGCCGGAAGATTTCACCCCGGTGCCGGCGGATGGGGAGGTGGAGCGGTTCGAGCTCTGGCCGCTGCGCCGCCTCTACGAGGCGGTGCGGGACACCGACGAGGTCAAGTTCAACGTGAACCTGGTGCTGATCGACCTGTTCCTGCGCGAGGGCGTGATCGACCCGGCGGGCGCGGAAGGCCGGGCGTTGCGGCGCGGCCTCGAGCAGGGCGCATGACTGGACGGAAGACGATGTTGGCGGGCAGCCCCTCGGCCCCGCCGATCCGGAGCCTGCGGGAGTCCAGGCGCGGGCAGCGCGGCTGATGCGGCGCTTCAGGGCCGAGGGCGATACGGCGGCGCTGCGCGAGCTGGGTGATGGCTTCGGCTGCGGCAGCGAGATCCGGCCGGGCTTCGCCTGCGATCAAGGAGCGAGTATCCGCAGCAGGTCGGCGTGCTTCACCAATTTCAGGTGGTGATGCTGGATCGTGTCATGTTCGAGATCGGCGCTCGGGTGCAGATCGCGTCGGCGATGCAGCTCTGCGTGGCGGCCCATCTGCTGGAGGCGCGGGAGCGGGCGGCCGGGCCGGGATCGGCGCTGCCGATCCGCATCAGGGATGACGCCTGGCTCGGTGGCGGAGCGATCATGCTGCCCGGCGTCCCGGTCGGCGCCGGCAGCGTGGTGGCCGCCGGCGCGATGGTGACGCGGGACGTGCCGGCCGGGGCTCTGGTGGCCAGCTATCCCGCGCGGGTGGTCAAGGCGCTGCCCTACCAGGCATAGGCGGGGCGGTAGGCGACTGGCGGAGGCGGCGCGTAATAGACCGGCGGCGGGACATAATAGGCCGGGGGTGGGGCGTAGTAGACCCGCGGCGGCGGCACGTAGTAGGCCGGCGGCGGGGGCGGCGGGGCGTAGTAGACCGGCGGCGGGGGCGCGGCATAGGCGTTCGCCGCGCCCAGCGCCAGCGCCCCGAGCGCCAGGCCACTGACGATGCCGGCTACCGCAGCGCCGCCGCCGCGATGGTGGTGCGGGCCGCCCCAGCCACCGCCATAGCCGCCCCGGTGCCAGCCCTGGGCTTCGGCGGCGGGGGCGGCGAAGGCGGCGGCGGCAACCAGGGCCGCGGCGGCGGCGATACGGAGTTTCATCTCACAACCCTCCTTGGGTCTGTGCCCGATGAAACAGCCCGATCATGACGGTCCTATGGCAGGAAGCCGGCGGAAAGCGGCCCTCGCTTCAAGAGGTCGGGATGGCGACGCCGCGCAGGAAGTCGATCAGGGCGCGGTTCACCGGCTCCGGCGCCTCCTGCTGAACCCAGTGGCCGACGCCCTCCAGCAGCACGGAGCCGCGCAGCCCGGGCGCTCGCTGCGGCAGCGCCTCCACCGCCCCCTTGGTCCAGCCATAGACCGGGTCCAGCGTGCCGGTGATGAAGAGGCTCGGCTGCTCCACCAGCCGCCCCTGGAAGGGCGCCATCAGCTGCCAGTTGCGGTGGATGTTGCGGTACCAGTTCAGCCCGCCACGGAAGCCGGTGCGGCGGTAGATGGCGGAGAGCGCGGCCAGCTCCTCTGCCGGGAACCAGGCGGGCAGGCTCGGAGGCTCGGCGAGGCTGGCGAGGAAGCCGCCCTCCGGCAGGTCGGGGCGCCAGCGGTCGGCTTCGGGCGGATTGCCGGAGAGGGACCAGAGCGTGCGGCGCAGCGTCACCTCCGCATCACGCTCAAGCTCCGCCTCGGCGACGCCCGGCTCCTGGAAATAGAGTTGATAGAAGCGGTGCCGCCCGGCCCGCCGCAGCGCCTCCACCGGGCTGATCGGCCCGCGCGGGGCGAAGGGCACGCTGAGCCCGGCGACGGCGGGAAAGCGGTCCGGCCGCAGCAGCGCCGCGGTCCAGGCGACGGGCGCGCCCCAGTCATGCCCGACGATCGCCGCCTGGGAGAGGCCGAGCGCATCCACCACTCCGACCATGTCGCCGGCGAGGTGGAGGATCGTGTAGTCCTCGACGGCGGCGGGCGCCTCGGTCTCACCATAGCCGCGCATGTCGGGGGCGATGGCGCGGAAGCCGGCGGCGGCCAGCGCCTCGAGCTGGTGGCGCCAGGAGCGCCAGGATTCCGGGAAGCCGTGGCAGAGCAGCACCGGCGGCCCCTCCCCCGCCTCCGCGACATGCAGGGTGATGCCGCCCGTGACGATGCTGCGGTGGCTGATCGGCATGTGGCGTTTCCCTAGCCGGCGAAGTCCGGCGCCTCCGCGGCGAGGATGCGCTTGATGCTCTCGAGGTGCAGCCGCGCGCTCTCGCGGTCGCCCTCGCGCATCTGCTCATAGGTCTTCTGCGCCAGCTCATGCGGCACCGGCTTGAGCGCGCGGCCGGTGGCCATGGCCAGGCGCTGCGCCTCGCAGGCGCGCTCGAGATAGTAGAGGTCGTCCCAGGCCTCGGCGATGCTGGGGCCAACCACCATGATGCCGTGGTTGCGCATGAAGACGATGTCGGCCTCGCCGATGCTGGCGGCGATGCGGTCGCCCTCCGCCTCGTCCAGCGCCAGGCCGGCATACTCCTCATCGACCACGGTGCGGCCGTAGAATTTCAGCGCCGTCTGCCCGGCCCATGCGAGTGGTGCGCCCTCCAGCATGGCGAGCGCCGTCGCATTCGGCATATGGGTGTGGAAGCAGGCCCGGGCGCGCGGCACGTTCTTGTGGACGCGCGCGTGGATGTAGAAGGCCGTCGCCTCCGGCACGCCCTCGCCGGCGACGACATGGCCGTGGAAGTCGCAGACCAGCAGGCGCGAGGCCGTCACCTCGGAGAAGGCCCATCCATAGGGGTTGACGAGGAAGAGGTCCTCCCGCCCCGGCACCATGGCGCTCAGATGGTTGCAGATGCCCTCATGCAGGCCAAGCTTCGCCGCCATGCGGAAGCAGGCGGCGAGGTCGATGCGCGCCTGCTGCACCGCATCGGCGTCGAGGTCCGAATTGCGCAGGACGGCGGGGGCGGTCGGCGGGGCGAGGCTATGGGCCATGGGGGTTCCTTCAGGCGGGTGGCATCGCGGGCATGAGCGCCTCATGCCCCGGCGCGTAGAGAGAGTTGGTGATCGCCGGGTTGCGGTTGACCAGCGGGCGGCGGAAGAGCGGATGCGTCATGCTGCGGATCTCGTGCTCCATCTGGAACAGGACCCGCCCATCCGCCGGGTCGACGATGTCGATGAAGCGGTACTGGTGCGGGCTGTCCTCCCGGCTGATCAGGCCCCGCGCGGCGAGCTTGGCATGAACGCCGCCGAAATCGGCGAAGGCAAGCTGGATGTGATGGCCGTCATAGGCCGGCTGCGGCGCATCCGTCTCGCAGAAGACGAGATGCTGGCCGGCGGCGACGAGCACCTGCAGCGCGCCCTCCCGCATCGCCGCGGGCGCGCCGATGACCTCATCGTAGAAGCGCTGGATGCCGGGCAGCGTCCCGGGCGGGACGTCGAGCTGCACATAGGGCATGCCGAGATTGATCCGCCCGAAGCGCTCCGCATCCGGCGCATGGACGCGCATGCGGTTGCCCCAGGGGCAGGTGACGGCGACGTGGTCCTCGGCTTCGGAGAAGGCGTAGCGCGTGCCCTCCAGCCAGCGGCGGGCGCGGTGGAGCTGGTGCAGCAGCAACTCACGGCTCGGCGTCACCAGCCCGACCACGCCGCGCAGCACCTGCGCCGGGCCGGCGGGCAGGTGGAACTGGCTGATGCCGGCATTGGCCCACATGTTGTCGAGGCCGGTCATCAGGTAGGGGTCGCGCGTCAGGCCGAGGCCGGTGATGTAGAAGGCCGTCGCCAGCGCCTGGTCGGGCACGCGGAGATTGACGTGCTGCAGCTCCACCGAATTGCCGAGGCTCTCTTCGGTCCGGTCGAAGGGGCATTCGACCTTCCGCATCCCGTCCATGATAGGCTCCTCCGCTCGCGGCGGAGATTGTCCCGCCGGCCCCGGGCCCATGCAAGGGGTATGAGGCGGCCCGCTTCCGGCTAGACTGTTGCGGTGCAAGGCGGAGACGGGCCATGGCGACGAGCTTCCAACTGGGCGACCTCACCATCCACCGGGTGATCGAGCAGGAGGGGCCGATCTTCGACCCCCTGACCTTCTTCCCGAGCCTGGCGCCCGAGGTGCTGGAGGAGAACCGCGCCTGGCTGGAGCCGGGGGCGATCGACCCGGCGACCGGCCATCTGCGCCTTGCCATCCAGAGCTATGTGATCCGCACGCCGCACCATACCATCCTGGTCGACAGCTGCGTCGGCAACCACAAGCAGCGGGCCCAGCCCTTCTGGAACAACAAGACCGACGACACCTGGGAGCGCAACCTGGCCGCGGCCGGCATCGCCCTCGGCGACATCGACTACGTGATGTGCACCCACCTCCATGTTGACCATGTCGGCTGGAACACGCGGCTGGTGGACGGGCGCTGGGTGCCGACCTTCCCCAAGGCGCGCTACCTCTTCGCCGAGCGGGAGGTGGCCCATTGGCAGGCGGAGCATGCCAAGGCGGCGAACCCGGTCTTCGAGGACAGCGTGCTGCCGATCCTCGAGGCCGGGCGCGCGGAGCTGGTGGCCGAGGACCATGGGGTCGGCGACCACCTGCGGCTGACGCCGACGCCAGGCCATACGCCCGGCCATGTCGCCGTCGAGCTCGGCAAGGAGGAGGTGATCGCGGTGCTGACTGGCGACCTCATCCACTCGCCGCTGCAGATGCGCTACCCGGAGCTCTCGATGCGCGCCGATACCGACCGGAAGCAGTCGGCCGAGACGCGGCGGCGCTTCCTCGAATGCCATTGCGACACCGGGCGGCTGGTCTGCACGGCGCATTTCCCCTCCCCCTCCACCGGGCATGTCACGCGCTGGGGTGATGGCTTTCGCTTCATGGCGACGGAGGCGTGAGGCCAAGGGGATAAGGCTAGCGGGATGAGAGTCGGCATCATCGGCTGCGGCGTCGCCGGCAGCGTGCTGGCGGAGATGCTGACGGAGGGGCCCGGCTTCTCCGTCGACATCTTCGACCGCATGCCGCCTGGCCACGAGGAGGAGGCGGGAACGGGCCTCAATTGCGGGCCGAATGCGATGAAGGCGCTGCGCCTCCACCTGCCCGCACGGCATGCGGCGGTGCGCGCCGCCTCGCTGCCCTGGACCCGCTGGATCATCGAGACGGCGGAGGGGCGGCGGCTCCTCGACCTGCCGCTCGCCGAGGTGGCGGAGGAGCCGGGCATCCGCCTGCGCTGGTCGGAGCTCTACCGGCAGTTGCGCGCGCCCGTCGCCGACCTGACCCATCACGAGCTGGAGCTGGTGGCGGTGGAGGAGGATGCGGCCGGCCGCCTCGTCCCAGTTCTGGAGGCGTCGGACGGCGCCCGGATGCGGCCACGCGGCTATGAGCTGCTGGTCGCGGCGGACGGGCGCTATTCCGCGCTGCGGCGGCTGGTGGCCGGGATGCCGCGTCTGGCCCTGCACGGCATCGCCATGACGCGGCTGCTGGTGCCGGATGCGGCGGACTGCCCCTTCGACGAGTACGGCCAGTGGTTCAACGGCAACGCCCGGCTGCTGGCCTACCGGCTGCCGGGCGGCGCGGCCTATATCGCCGGCGGCTTCCCCCTCGCCTCTGCCACAGCCGAGATCCCGCCCGAGGCGAAGACCGCCGCCTTTCAACGCGCCCTCTATACGCCGGAGGGCGGCCAGGCCTGCCCCGCCGTCGCCTGGATGGTGGAGCGCCTCGCCGCCGGCATTGGGCAGATGCACTGGGCCCGGCTGCAGGACTCACCGCTGTTGCGGATGGCCGCCGCCGGGCGGGTGCTGTTCCTCGGCGCTGCGGCGCATGCGATGGTGCCGACGCTTGGCCAGGGCGCCACCCAGGCGATCGAGGACGGCGTCATTGCCGGGGCCGTGCTGCGGCGCGGCGGCGGGGCGGAGGATGTCGGCGCCTGGCGCGACACGCGGATCGAGTTCGTCCGCCGCTTCAGCCTCGAGGCGACGGACACGATGTTCCCGGGCGGCGACCCTGTGAGGGGCTCGATTGCCAAGCGCGAGCCGGAATTTCTCGGGAAGCTCCGGCGGCTCTACACCGACGTGCCGGGGCCGGAGGAATTCGCCCCCGTCCAGGTCTAGGACTTGTTGCGCCGGCAGGCGGCGCCATCTCCGCCGGCATGGACCTGCACGCCCCGACCCTCGACGCCGCCACCATCGCACGCCTTGCCGCCCGCCACCCGCTGCTGATCGGCGACCTCCGCTCCGACCATGCGGGCGAGACGGGGGCGGTGATGATCTATCGCGGCATCCTCGCCTGCTCGCGCGACCCGGCGGTGCGGGACTTCGCCGCCCGGCACCTGGAGACGGAGGCCGGGCACCTCCGCCTGCTGGACGGGCTGCTGGCGCCGGAGCAGCGCAGCCGGCTGCTGCCGATCTGGCGCGTGGCCGGCTGGCTGACCGGGGCCCTGCCGGCGCTGGTCGGGCCGGCGGCGGTGCAGGTGACGATTGAGGCGGTCGAGACCTTCGTCGACCACCACTACCAGGAGCAGATCGACCGGCTGCCCGGGACCGGCGAGGCCGGCGCGGTACGGGCCTTGCTGGAGTATTGCCGGCAGGAGGAGGTCGAGCACCGCGACGAGGCGACGGAGCTGCTCGGCACCGGCCGCGGCTGGCTGGCGCGGCTCTGGGGCGGCATCGTTGGCGGGGGCAGCGCCGCGGCCGTCGCCGCCGCGCGGCGGATCTAGAGCATGACCGCCGAAGGCCGGAACGGCCGGAGGCGCGGACCATGCGACATGACAGTAAGCTAGAGAACGGCCTCAGCCGCCACGCGCAGCGCCTCGGGCGTTGCGCCGGTGAGGACGAGGGTGCCCACCTTCCCCTGCTTCGCCACCGCCTTCCAGTCCTGCAGCCGGCCGCGGATGCGGTCGGCCGGGCCGACCAGCGCGATCTCGTCAACCAGCCTGTCCGGCACTGCGGCCGCCGCCTCCGCCTTGCGGCCGTCGAGGAAGGCGTCCTGGATCGTCGCTGCCGCCTCCTCGTAGCCGAGGCGCTTGCAGTAGTCGTTGTAGAAATTCTTCCCCCGCGCGCCCATGCCGCCGATATAGAGCGCGAGTTCCGGCTTCGCCGCGTCGCGGCAGGCCTGGAGGTCGTCGCCCAGGCGAATCTTGGTGTAAGGTGCGATGTCGTAGCCCTCGAGGCCACGCCCCGCCTTCGCCATGCCCTCGAGCGTCGGCCCGACCACCGCATCGGCGCCTTCCGGCGACATGAAGATCGGCAGGTTGCCATCGGCGATCTCGCCCGAGAGCCGCATGCCGCCCGGCGTGATGGAGGCGGTGTAGATCGGCAGGCTGCGGTCGCCATGGATGATGCTGCGCAAGGGCTTGCCGAGGCCGCTCGCGCCCGGGCCGCGATAGGGGATCTGGTAGTGCTCCCCCTCATGCTCGAGCGGCGCCTCGCGGGCCAGGATGCTGCGGATGATCTCCACATACTCCCGCGTGCGGCCGAGCGGCTTGCCATAGGCCTGGCCATGCCACCCCTCCACCACCTGCGGGCCCGAGGGGCCGATGCCGCAGAGGAAGCGGTTGGACGACAGGGCCTGCAGCGTCATCGCCGTCATCGCCGCGCAGGTCGGCGTGCGGGCCGGCATCTGCATGATGCCGGTGCCGGCCCTGATGCGGGTGGTCCGGGCGAGCACCCAGGCGATGGGCGTCACCGCATCCGTGCCGTAGGATTCGCCGCACCAAACGGCGTCGAAGCCAAGCCGCTCCGCCTCCAGCACGAGGTCCATCTCGAGCTGCGGTTTCGCGCCGCGGATCATGCCGATGGTGATGCCGAGCTTCATCGCCCTCAGACCTTCGCCAGGATGGTGTCGCGGAAGGCGCGCATGGCGTCGAGCGCCCCCTCCGCCGTCTCGCCGGGGAAGGTGAAGTCGACGGCGGCGACGCCGAGCGCTTGCAGCGCGCGCAGGTCGCCCGCGATCTCCGTCGGTGTGCCGGAGAAAAGGCGGCGCTCCCCATCGCCGGCCTTCGCCGGCACCTCCGGCCCGAATTTCTGCACCCGGTAGGCGAGCGCCACCGCCGCCGGGTCGCGGCCGGCGGCGCGGACCAGGCCGTGCAGCTTCTCGATGGCGGCGCCGTAGCGGGCGAGGCTGTCGAGCGGGAAGGACGGGTTGGTCCCGATCGGATACCAGCCATCGCCGAGCCGCGCCGCCCGCCGCAGCGCCGGGCCGCTCTCGCCGCCGACCCAGATGGGCAGCGGATCCTGCACCGGCTTCGGCGCGAAGCCTATGTTGCCGAAGCGCACATGCTCCCCGGCGAAGCGCGGCTCCTCCTCCGTCCAGAGCGCGCGGGCGGCGAGGATGTACTCGTCCGTCACACGGCCGCGGGCCTCGAAATCGGGCGCCTGCAGGGCCTCGAATTCCTCGCGCAGCCAGCCGGCGCCGATGCCGACCGTGAGCCGCCCGCCCGAGAGCACGTCGATGGTGGAGAGGATCTTGGCCGCCAGCATCGCCGGGCGGTGCGGCACCACCATCACGGAGGTGACGATGCGCAAGCGTTCCGTCTTTGCTGCGAGGAACATCGCCTGGGTCAGCTGCTCATGCCGCTCGCCGCGGCTGCTGGCCGGGAACTCGCCGGTATCGGTGTAGGGGTACTTCGCCCCGATCTCGCGCGGGATCACCACATGGTCGCTGACGGTCGCGTAGTGGAAACCGAGCGCCTCGGCGCCCTGGGCCAGGCGGGTCAGCGCCTCCGGCGTCGCCAGCGGCCCGCCGCTCGGCGCATTGAAGCCGATCTGCATGCTGTCCGTCTCCTTCCCCGCGGCGTTGCGTCCCGCAGGGCTCTGCCACAGGATGTGGCGAGCCCGGGGGACGGGCAAGGGTGACGGGATGGATGCGCTTCTGAACCGGCCGCTTTCGGCGCTGATGGCGGAGGCCGCGGCCCTGCGCGATGCAGGGCATGGACGGCTCTTCTCCTATTCGCGGAAGGTCTTCATTCCGCTCACTAAGCTCTGCCGCGATGTCTGCCACTACTGCACCTTCGCCGAGAAGCCGCGGCGGGGCCAGAACCCCTACCTGACGCCGGAGGAGGTGCTGGCCATCGCCCGCGCCGGCGCCGCGGCCGGCTGCACGGAGGCGCTCTTCACCCTCGGCGACAAGCCGGAGCTGCGCTGGCCCGCGGCGCGGGAGGCGCTGGATGCGCTCGGCTACGCCAGCACCATCGACTACCTCGCCGCCATGTGCGGCCTGGTGTTGAAGGAGACCGGGCTGCTGCCGCATGCCAATCCCGGCGTGATGATGCGGGACGAGATCGCCGCGCTGCGCGAGGTGACGGCGAGCCAGGGCCTCATGCTGGAGGGCACCAGCGCGCGCCTCTCGGCGCCGGGCGGCGTGCATTACGGCAGCCCGGACAAGGACCCGGCGCTCAGGCTCGGCGTGCTGCGGATGGCAGGCGACCTGCGCGTGCCCTTCACCACCGGCATCCTGATCGGCATCGGCGAGACGCGCGCGGAGCGGATCGAGGCGCTGCAGGCCATCGCCGATCTGCAAGCCGAGCATAGCCACATCCAGGAAGTCATCATCCAGAATTTCCGCGCCAAGCCTGGCACGAAGCTCGCGGGCGCGGCGGAGCCGAATCTCGGCGACCTGCTCTGGACCATCGCGGTCGCGCGCATCCTGCTCGGCCCGGCGATGAACATCCAGGCGCCGCCCAACCTCTCGCCCGGCATCTACCAGCAGCTGGTCGCGGCCGGGCTGAACGACTGGGGCGGGGTCTCGCCCGTCACCATCGACCATGTGAATCCCGAGGCGCCCTGGCCGGAGATCGAGGCACTGGCGGCGCGAACGGCGGAAGCCGGCAAGGTGCTCGTCCAGCGCCTCCCCGCCTACCCCACCTATGTCCGCGCCGCCGAGCAATGGATCTCCCCCGCCGTCGCGCCACGGCTGCGCCAGGCGAGCGATGCCGAGGGCTGGGCGCGCGAGGATCGCTGGTCGCCGGGCGAGCTGGCGCCGCCGGTCCTGCCCGCGCCGCGCCTTGCGGCGCCGGATGCAGCGCTCGCGCGCGAGGTCGAGCGGGCCGCGGGCGGGGCGAGGCTCGAGCCCGCCGCGATCATGCGCCTCTTTGCCGCACGCGATGCGGATTTCGCTCATGTCACGCGGGCGGCAGATGCGCTGCGCGCCGCAGTCTCCGGCGAGACGGTGCGCTACGTCGTCAACCGCAACATCAACTATACCAATATCTGCACCTATCGCTGCCGCTTCTGCGCCTTCAGCAAGGGCCGCACGCATGCAGTGCTGCGCGGGCCGGCTTACGACCTCGATCATGGCGAGATCGTCCGTCGCGCCGTCGAGGCCTGGGACCGCGGCGCGACGGAGGTCTGCCTCCAGGGCGGCATCCATCCCGACTACACGGGCGAAACCTATGAGGGCATCTGCCGCGCCATCCGCGCCGTGCTGCCGGAGATGCACATCCACGCCTTCTCGCCGCTCGAGGTGACGCAGGGCGCGGCGACGCTCGGCCTCACGCTCACCAACTACCTGGCGCGGCTCAAGGCGGTTGGCCTCGGCACGCTGCCGGGCACGGCAGCGGAGATCCTCGATGACGAGATCCGCGCCATCATCTGCCCGGACAAGGTGACAACGGCTGAGTGGCTGGCGGTGGCGCGGGCGGCGCATGGCCTCGGCCTCCGCAGCACGGCGACGATCATGTTCGGCCATGTCGAGGCCTCACTGAATTGGGCCCGGCACCTGCTCGCGCTGCGCGACCTGCAGGCGGAAACGGGCGGCTTCACCGAGTTCGTCCCCCTCCCCTTCGTCGCCATGGAGGCGCCGATGTTCCTCAAGGGCCAGGCCCGCCGCGGCCCCACCTTCCGCGAGGCGCTGCTGATGCACAGCGTCGCGCGCCTCGTCCTGCATCCGCATATCCCAAACATCCAGACGAGTTGGGTGAAGATGGGCCCGCAGGGCGCGGCGATGGCGCTCCGGGCCGGGGCGAACGACCTCGGCGGCACGCTGATGAATGAGAGCATCAGCCGTGCCGCCGGCACGCAGCATGGGCAGGAATTCCCGCCCGCCGCCATGGAGGCGCTGATCCGCTCCATCGGCCGCGCGCCGGCCCAACGGACGACGCTCTACGGCCCGGTGCCCGAGGCGCGGCGGCATGCGGCTTTCGAGGCGGCGGAGCTGGCGCCGGTGGTGCAGACGGCGCCGAGACGGCGGGAGCCGGTCGGCGGCTGATCGCCTTTTCGGCGCTTCTGCGTTATGGGGGCGCCGAACCTCTTGCCGGAGAGCGAGATGCCTCAACGCCGCCTGCTGCTGACGGCCGCCGCCCTCAGCCTGCCCGCCATCGGCCTGTCCTCCAGGGCCGCCCTTGCCCAATCCTTCCCCGAGCGCGCGCTCCGCATCGTCGTGCCCTTCGCCCCCGGCGGTGCCGTCGACCTCACCGGCCGGCTGCTGGCGGAGCAGCTCCAGCCTGCGCTCGGGCAAAACGTCGTCGTCGAGAATCGCGGCGGCGCCGGCGGCAACCTCGGCGCCGATGCGGTGGCGAAGGCAGAGAAGGACGGCTACTCGGTGCTGCTCGGCTCGGCGAACATCCTGTGCGCCAACAAATTCCTCTTCCGCAAGTCGATGCCGCTCGACCCCATGCGCGACCTGGCGCCGGTGACGCGGGTGACGACGGGCACGGTCGTGCTGATCGTCAACGGCCGCAGCCCCTACAAGAGCTTCCAGGAGCTGATCGTGGCGGCGAAGAAGGACCCGGGCAGGCTCACCATGGGCTCCTCCGGCACCGGGACGGTCAGCCACCTCACCATCGAATCGGTGAAGCGCGCGGCGGGCGTCGACATCACCCACGTGCCCTATCGCGGCGGCGGGCCGGCCTTCCAGGACCTGCTGGCGGGCAATATCGACCTGATGTTCGACGTGATCCCGGCGGCGATCGGCAACATCCGCGAGGGCGCCTTCCGCCCGCTCGCCGTCGGCAGCGCGGACCGCATCACCTATGTGCCGGAGCTGCGCGAGGTGCCCTCGATGAGGGAGCTGCTGCCGGGCTCCAACATCGACATGCAGAGCTGGTACGGCATCAATGCGCCGGCCGGGACGCCGGCGGACCGCATCGCCATCCTGCATCGCGCGCTCACGCAGGTGGTGCGCGCGGATGCCTTCCGCCAGAAGATGGAGCCGATCGGCTTCGCCCCCATCGCGGATGAGTCGCCGGCCGCCTATGGCGAGTACATGCGGGCGCAGGAGAAGGTCTGGCAGAAGCTCGTCGAGGAATCGGGCGCCACTATGGAGTGAGGCCGTTCTCCCGCAGGAAGCCGAGGGTCCGCGTACCCGCGGCTTCCGGCAGGCGGGCGAAGGCGGCGAGGTCGGCGGGGTGGTCGATGTCCATCCCGATCCCCGGCAGCAGGACGGTGCGCGGCACGATACCCGCGGCGCGGGCCGCGGCGAGATGCGGGACATAGCTGTCCTCGCCGAAGCGGAGCGGCACGGCGAGGGGCGGCGACATCGCCACGGCATTCGAGCCGAGCTCGTCATGCGCAGGCGCGATGGTGAAGGCCGGCACCTCGCCATGCGCGGCGAGCACGGCCTCGATCTCGGCCGGCGTGACGGCGGGGATGTCGCCGGGGAGAGTGATGATGCTGCCCGCGCCCTCGGCGGCCAGAGCCCGGGCGGCGGCGGTGACGCTGCCGGTATGGCCGTCCCGCGCGCCCTCGGTCAGCACGCGGGCGCCGCTGCGTCGGGCCAGCGCCGTCGCCCAGGGATCGAGCGTCACCAGCGCCACGCCGCAGAGGCCGCGGGCTGCCAGGAGCGCTGCCAGCACCTCCTCGATCATCACCTGCATCAGCGCCATGCGCTGCGCCGGAGCGAGCGCCGGGGAGAGGCGCTGCTTCGCGCCCGCCAGCTCCTTCACCGGCAGGATGGCCCAGATCATGCCGCGCCCAGCACCACGCGCGCGAGGGCGATTTTGTCCTCGAGGCTCCGCATCAGCGTCGGCGCGCGGAGGATGCGGGCGGCGATGCCCGCCGCGTCGTCGCCGGGTTCCATGACGTAATGGGTCAGCAGGTCGGCATAGCGGGCGGCGACGGCGGCGGCGCTCGGCGCGATGCCGGCCTGTTCGAACATGCGCGCGGTCGGCCCCTTCACCGCCTGGCCGGCGATGATGGGCGAGACGGCGGTGACCGGGGCGCCGCAGCCGGCAATGGCCTCGCGCAGGCCCGGCAGGGCCAGGATCGGCTCGATGCTGATGAAGGGGTTGGACGGGCAGATCACCACGGCGCGCGGGCCGGCGCCCAGTACCTCCAGCAGCAGCGGGTTCGGCCGCGCCTCGGCGGCACCTGCGAATTCGATGCGGTGCACCGGCGGCCGCGTCTGGTCGCGCACGAACCAGTCCTGGAAGCCGGTCCAGCCGCCCTCGCTCAGGATCCGGGTGCGCACCGCATCGTCGCTCATCGGCAGGATGCGCGGCCGCACCCCGAGGCGATGCGCGATATCGGCGGTGATGGCGGTGAGGCCTTCCCCGGCACGGAGACGGCGCGTGCGCTCGATATGCAGGGCGAGGTCGCGGTCGCCGAGGCGGAACCAGGTCTCGCCGCCGATGCTCGCCAGCGTCTCCATGAAGGCCCAGGTCTCGTCGCGGCGGCCCCAGCCGAGCTCCTGGTTGTCGAGCCCCGCGAGCGCATAGGTCAGCGTGTCGATGTCGGGCGAGATGCTGAGGCCGAGATGCTCGAAGTCGTCGCCGGTGTTAGCGACGACCAGCAGCTCGTCCGGCGGCAGGCAATGGCTCAGGCCGAGCGCCAGCTTGGCGCCGCCGATGCCGCCCGAGAGCGCGACGATCATCGGAAGAGATCCTCGGCTTCGGGCCGCAGCAGGGCGGCGGCCGGGTTGGGCGCGGCGTCCCACTCGAGGCCGCGCACCAGCACCACCGGCTGCGCCTCGGCGCCCTGGCCCTGCAGCAGGGAGGCGGCAGCGGCGATCTCGTCGGCGAAGCCGCTGATGCTGACCTGCAGCTTGCGGCCGAAGAGGTCCGGCCTGCCGCGCAGGTCCCAGAGTGCGGGCAGCCCCGCCGCGCCGATCGCGACGCCGACCGTGCCGCGGCGCCAGGCGCGGCCGAAGCTGTCGGTGATCACGACCGGGCAGCCAAGGCGCGCCGAGAGCACCGCGGCGCTGCCGTCCGGGTCACGCGGCAGCAGCAGCGCATGCCCCTCCTCGCCGAGATTCGACTGGTCGATCCCGGCATTCGCCATGACGAAGCCGAGGCGGTGCTGCACGATCAGCAGGCCGGGCCGGGCGCGCACCACGCGCTGGCTTTCCGACAGCACCAGCTCGACGAAGCGCGGGTCCTTCTGCACCCGCTCCGCCAGCGCCAGCGCCTCCGCCGATGGCGTGACGGAGGCGAGCGAAACGCTCCGTCTCTCGGCCTTGCTGACGATCTTCTGCGCCAGCACCAGCACGTCATCGCGGCGCAGCGCGAGGCCGGCGCGGGCAAGCCCGGCCTCAATCAGCGCGACGAGGTCGTCCCCCGCCCGCACCATCGGCAGGCCGGGCAGCGCATGCATTTCCAGCCGTTGCACGGTTTAGCCGAAGCGGCGGCGGAGCAGCGGCAAGACCTGCTCTCCATAGAGGCGGAGAAAGCGCGCCTGGTCCGGCCCCGGCGCATGGAAGACGAGGTGGTTGAAGCCGAGCGCCACATATTCGCCGATGCGCTCGACATGCTCCTCCGCATCCGAGGAGACGATCCAGCGGCTGGCGGCGCGCTCGAGCGGCAGGGCATCGGCCAGCCGTTCCATCTCCGCCGGGTCCTCGACCGACATCTTCTCCTCGGGCGACAGGGCCAGCGCCGCCCAGTGGCGGGTATCCTCCAGCGCTCTCTGCTTGTCGGTGTCGAAGGAGACCTTCACCTCGATCATGCGGTCGTAGCCTGGCTTCGGCGCACCGGCCGCCTCGAGCCCGGCGGCGAGGTTGGGCAGCAGCGTCTCGGTATAGAGCTCCCGCTTCTTGCCGCTGGTGCAGATGAAGCCGTCGCCGGCGCGGCCGGCATATTTGGCGACGAGGGCGCCGGCGGCGGCGACATAGATCGGCACCATATGCTCCGGCCGGTCGTAGATCGTCGCGCGGTCGGTGCGGTAGTACTGCCCCTCGAAGCTGACGCGCTCCTCCGACCAGAGCTTCCGCATCAGCTGCACCGCCTCGCGCAGCCGGGCGAAGCGCTCCTTGAACTCCGGCCAGGGCGCGCCGGTGGAGGGCACCTCGTTCAGCCCCTCGCCCGTGCCGATGCCGAGGATGACGCGGCCGGGATACATCGACCCCAGCGTGCCGAAGGCCTGTGCGACGATGGAAGGGTGGTAGCGGAAGGTGGGCGTCAGCACGCTCGTCCCCATCACCAGCCGCTGCGTCCGCGCCCCGAGCGCGCCGAGCCAGACCAGCGAGTTGGGCGCATGGCCGTCGGTATGCTTCCAGGGCTGGAAATGGTCGGAGATGAAGCAGGAATCGAAGCCCACCTCCTCGGCGAGGATGCCGAATTCCAGCAGCGTCGCCGGCGCGAATTGTTCCGCCGAGGCCTTGTAGCCGAGCGTCAGCATGGCATCCCTTTCCCGCAGCGGCGCGATGCCGGGGCCCCTCTGCGCCCCGCACCCATCCCCTGCCCGCTTGCCGGCCAGGATCGCGCCGCCGGCCCGGCCTGTCCACTGGCTCTGGCCTTTCGCCGCCTGGGCGCCTAGATCGAGGGGAACAGACCCCCATTTTCAAGAGACGCGCCCGTGGACGCAATGACCCCGGCCGAGCTCTCCGCCACGGCACCGAACCAGGTTTCGGCCGAGGCGGGGCGCCGGCGCACCTTCGCCATCATCGCCCACCCCGATGCCGGCAAGACGACGCTGACCGAGAAGCTGCTGCTGCGCGGCGGCGCCATCCAACTGGCGGGGGCCGTGCGCGCCAAGGGCAATGCGCGCCGCACCCGGTCAGACTGGATGAAGATCGAGCAGGATCGCGGCATCTCCGTTGCGACCTCGGTGATGACCTTCGAGCGCGGCGGGCTGATCTTCAACCTCCTGGACACGCCGGGCCACGAGGATTTCTCCGAGGACACCTACCGGACGCTCACCGCCGTCGATGCCGCCGTGATGGTGCTGGACGCTGCCAAGGGCATCGAGGCGCAGACCCGGAAGCTCTTCGAGGTCTGCCGGCTGCGCGACATCCCGATCATCACCTTCGTCAACAAGATGGACCGCGAGGCGCGCGACCCCTTCGAGCTGATCGACGAGATCGAGAAGACGCTGGCGCTGGACGCGGCCCCCGTCGCCTGGCCGGTCGGGCGGGCGAGCGAGTTCGCCGGGACCTGGGACATGCTGGCGCGGCACTTCCTCCCCGTCGATGCGGATGACCGCTCGGCCGTCTCGCTTTCCGGCCCGGACGACCCGAAGCTGGCGGAGCTGGTCGGGCCGGAGCGCGCTGCGGCGCTGGCGGAGGAGGTCGGGCTCGCCGAGGCGGCCTGCCCCGAGTTCGACCTGGAGGCCTTCCGCCAGGGCACCCTCACCCCGGTCTTCTTCGGCAGCGCGCTGCGCGACTTCGGCATCGGCCACCTGCTGGACGGCCTCGCCCGCTACGCCCCGCCGCCGCAGAGCCGCAGCGCCGATGCCCGGCCCGTGGAGCCGGGCGAGGCGGCGCTGACCGGCTTCGTCTTCAAGGTCCAGGCCAATATGGACCCGAACCACCGCGACCGCGTCGCCTTCGTCCGCCTCTGCTCCGGGCGGCTGGTGAAGGGGATGCGGCTGAAGCAGGTCCGCACCGGCAAGCAGGTGCCGGTCAACGCCCCCCTCTTCTTCTTCGCCAAAGACCGGCAGGTGGCGGAGGAGGCCTGGCCCGGCGACGTGGTGGGCGTCGCCAATCACGGCACCTTGCGCATCGGCGACACTCTGACGGAGGGCGAGGCGATCAACTTCCGGGGCGTGCCGAGCTTCGCGCCGGAGATCCTGCGCCATGTCCGGCTTGAGGACCCGATGCTGGCGAAGAAGCTGAAGACGGCGCTCTCGCAGCTTGCCGAGGAGGGCGTGGTGCAGCTCTTCCGCCCGCTCGACGGGTCGAACCCCGTGGTCGGCGTCGTCGGGCAGCTGCAGCTTGATGTGCTGCAGAGCCGCCTCAAGGTCGAATATGGCGTGCCGGCCGGCTTCGACGACACGATGTGGCAGATGATGCGCTGGGTCACCGGTGACGATCGCGCCGCGCTCGATCGTTTCGCCGCCACGAACCGCCGCGATGCGGGCGAGGACCATGACGGCGCGCTCGTCGCCTTCTTCGGCTCCGACTGGCGGCGCAAGCGGGCGGAGGAGGAATGGCCGATGCTCCGCTTCCACGCCGTCCGCGAGCAGCACGGGCTGGAACTCGCCAAGCGCTGACCGCGGAACCCGGGGCGAGGGCCGCGTGTTCTCTCGGCGAAAGCCGCGCCGGGCCTCGCCCCGGATAAGCCGGCGGGGCCTGCCTTGGGCGGGCTCCTCGCCCCCGCGGTGGCGGGCGGCTGCAACGCAGGAGAGACCCAGTGACGACAGCGACAGACGCTGCGCTCGCGCAGCTTTCGCTCAACGCCTATTCCAATACCCCGGTGGCGCTGCCCGCCGGCTTCACGCCTGCCGCTGACCTGCCCGTTGCCCTCGGCGCCGGGCAGAGCTTCGCGGGTGGCCTCTACCAGAGCGACAACTCGGCCGCGCTGGTGACCGAGGGCGTGGTGGACGGCCAGGAAAGCCTCATCATCGCCTTTCGCGGCAGCGACGACCAGCAGGACAGCCTGAACGACCTGCAGAACATCAATGCCGACTACGGGGACTTCACCTCGCTGTTCCAGGCGGTGGACCAGGCTGCGGCGAGCGGGCGCTACGACCAGGTCGTGGTGACGGGCCACAGCCTCGGCGGGTCGCTCGCGCAGCAATACATGGCGGCGCATCCCGACCAGGCGGGCGTGACCTATGACGCCGTGACCTTCGGCTCGCCGGGCGCGATCCTGCCGGCGGGCGAGGATGCGCGGATCACCAATTTCGTCATCGCCGACGACCCGGCCGTGGCGCTCGGCGCCCACCGGGCGGAGATCGGCGCGGTGCTGCGGGCCGACCCGACGCTGGCGAACCTCGCCGCCTGCAAGGCTGCGGAGGAGCTGCCCGGCCTCACCGAGGAGCAGGCGCTGGCGACCATCAACAGCCTGACCGTGAACTACGAGAACCGCGGCGACATCGTGCTGCTGCCGGGCAAGAGCGCCGACCTCTCGCCGCAGGCGAGCATCGCCGGCCTTGCCCAGCTCGATGCCGCCCAGCATGCGCCGGGGCTCTATGCCACCAGCACCGCGACGGCGGCTGCTTCGCCGGAGCCGGAGCTCACCGTGCCGGAGACGGGGACGACGGATCCGCAGCTTCTCGCCCTCCGCAGCATCTACGACAGCGACGGCGGCGATCCGCAGGTCTTCCAGGCGCTGATCGATGGCTGGCGGCAGGATGTGCAGGCGGAGGCGAACGACGTCTTCACCACCGTCCGCGACGAACTCGCCGCGATCGGGCAGGACCTGAACCTGATCTAAGGCTGCCCGAGCAGCCGGAGGATCTCCCGCAGCCAGGCCGCCGTCGACTACCCGTTCGCCGAAGGGTCGATATCCGGCTCGAGATGGCGGAGGAAGGCGGCATCGGCCAGGCTGCCGGGATGGTTGGCGAGGAAGCGGCGGATGTCGGCGGCAAGCACCGCCCGCTCCACTGGCGCCGTCACTCGCCGCACCTCGGCCATGATCTCCGCATCGGTACCGTCTAGCAGCCTGTTGGATTTGGGTTTGCCGGTGGTTTGTTGGGTGGCGAGAGGGTC
>NZ_JCACHU010000152.1:0-21063 GCF_059504005.1 Belnapia sp.
CGACCGGCGTGCCGGGCTGCCCGCGCAGCGTCGTCACGTCGAAATACTGCTGGTTCTCCATGTGGTGGCGCAGCCGCTCCGGCGACTGGCCGGTGTAGCCGGTGCTCCAGGCGCCGCGGTTGATCTCGCGGAGGATGTCGGCGCCGTCGGGCTTGGTGCCCTTCACCGCGATATGCTTGAACAGCTGATCGGCGAAGCCGAGGCGCCGTGCCAGCAGGTACATCACCTCGTAGTCGTCCTTGCTCTCGAAGGACGGCTCGACAATCTTCTCGCCCCATTGCAGCGAGCGGTTGGAGGCCGTGCGGGAGCCGACCATCTCGAAGCTGATGCAGGCGGGCAGGAGGTAGGTGCCGTCCTTCCGGCCGCCAATCATCGAGAAGGTAGTCGGGTGCGGGTCTGCGACCACCAGCAGGTCCAGCGTCTCCAGCCCCTTCAGCATCTCGGGCATCCGGGTGACCGTATTGCCGCCATGCCCCATCACGATCATGGCCTTGACGGTCGAGGGCTGCTCCACCTGGTCGCGCGGCAGGACCACAGCGTCGAACCAGCGCGTGCTGGTGATGCCGGGCGTTTGCATCATCGCCTTACTGACGAAGCGGGACTGCATCCAGTCGTAGTCTACATCCCAGACGCGGCACCAATGGCGCCAGGCGCTCTCGTCCAGGCCGTAGTAGAAGGGCAGCGTGGTGCCGTCGAGGCCGCAATCGGTCGCGCCCTGCACATTGGTGTGGCCGCGGAAGATGTTCGCGCCCGTACCGGGTGCGCCGACATTGCCGGTAGCGAGGCAGAGGATGGAATAGGCCCGCACATTGGCCGTGCCGACCGTCTTCTGCGTCGCCCCCATGGCCCAGATCAGCGTGGCGGGTTTCTCGGTTGCGAACATCCGTGCCACCCGGCGGACCTGCTCCTCCTCCAGCCCGGCGACCCGCTGCACTTCCGCGGGCGGCCATTTGGCGACTTCGGCGCGGATCTCGTCCATGCCGTAGGCGCGCTGGCGGATGAACTCGCGGTCCTCCCAGCCATTCTTGAAGATGTGCCAGAGCATGCCCCAGATGACCGGGATATCCGTCCCCGGCCGGATGCGCACATACTCCGTCGCATGCGCCGCCGTGCGGGTGAAGCGTGGGTCGACGACGAAGAGGTGCGACCGGTTCAGCTCCCGCCCCGCGAGCAGGTGCTGCACAGCAATCGGGTGCGACTCCGCCGGGTTGCCGCCCATGATGATCATGGTCTTGGCGTTGCGGATGTCGTTGTAGCTGTTGGTCTGCGCGCCGTAGCCCCAGGTATTCGCCACGCCCGCGACGGTGGTGGAGTGGCAGATGCGCGCCTGGTGGTCGGTGTTGTTGGTCCCCCAGAAGGCGCCGAACTTGCGGAACAGGTAGGCCGCCTCGTTGGTGAACTTGGCCGAGCCCAGCCAGAACACCGCCTCCGGCGTGCTGCGCTCGCGGATCTCGAGCAGCTTCGCCCCGATCTCCTCGATCGCCTGGTCCCAGGACAAGCGCTGCCATTCCCCGTCCGCCAGCTTCATCGGGTATTTCAGCCGGCGATCGGTATGCACCAGCTCGCGTACCGACGCTCCCTTGGCACAATGGCTGCCGCGGTTGATCGGGCTGTCCCAGGCCGGTTCCTGGCCGAGCCAGACGTCGTCCTGCACCTCGGCGATGACGCTGCAGCCGACCGAGCAATGGGTGCAGACACTCTTCACCCGCTGCACCGGCTTCGCGTGATCGACGGGCCCGGCCTCGGCCGGACGCAACCGGCTCGCGCCAAGGGCGCCAAGCGCAGCCAAGCCGGCGCTGCCGAGTCCCGCGTCCCGCAGAAAGGTCCGTCGATCGACGCGCCCGTGCGGCAGCGCCTCACGGGCTGCAGCGAGGCGCCCGCCTGCAGGAGCAGTATGGCCGCGCTTGATGAGCATGGGCTGCGGCCCTCAGTACCGGTTGGTGCCATAGAAGGCCTGCACATCGGCGGCGTCGGCCTGGTAGCGCGGCTTGACCCGGTCGGCCGCGTCCTCCTTCGTGCCAGGGAGGGTGGCGCGCTCGGCGGTACCCGCCTGGGCCACGGTTCCGGCCGAAGCCAATCCGCCAGCGACTGCGAGCGTCCTCAGAAAGTTGCGGCGATGGTCGCTTCCTGGCCGGTCTGGCTCGTCTCGCCGCCTCGACATCGTCCATCTCCTCCTCTTCTGGACCGGACAATTGGTGGGATCGACCGGAGGCTTGTCCAAATCGCGGACCGATCCTGAGGACACGGATGGAAGTGTTCTTCCGAAACCGCACCTCGGATTGCGTCGATGAAGGCAGCTGGAGGAACCGGCCCGAACGCGGCCTGGGGCATCCGGCCGCGCCGGCTTGGCGCGCCAGGGCTGGATGTGCGGGGGCCCCGTACCGCCCTACAGGTCAGATGGCGGTGCAGGCTGGTCAGCCTCCAAGGCTCTTTCCCGGGCGGCTCCGCAGCGTGGAGCGCGATCGACGTGCTCAGGCCGCCAAGATCGGGACCACGGCGCAACCTCCTCGGGCGCATGCAGCCGGCCCGGGGCCGGCGAGAGTGCTCTGGACGGGAAGGAGGCGACGGCGAACTCCTCCGCTTCCTGCAGCGTCGTCCTCATCGTGGCCAGGGAAGCACCAGCAAAGGCCGGCAGCCTCGCGCATCGCTCAGTACCCAGCGTGGGACGCCGTGACCTTGCCGCGGAACACCCAATAGGCGTGCGCCTGGTAGGCGAGGACGATCGGCAACACCACGAGCAGCCCGACCGCGACGAACCGGAGGCTTTGCGGGTCAGACGCACCGTCCCAGATCGTCACCGACCGCGGCACGACATAGGGCCAGAGGCTGACGATGAGGCCGCCGAAGCCCAACAGGAACAGGAGGATCGCAAGCACAAACGGCATGGCGTCGCGCCCACCCTGAAGGCTGCGCCATAGCGCTGCCACGACCAAGGCCGTCACCACCGGCACCGGCACGAGCCAGGCGATATTCGGCCAGCCGAACCACCGCGCTGCCACGGCCGGGTCTGCGATCGCGGTCCAGGCGCTCACGACCGCCATCATGGCCGCGGTGAGAATCAGCGCAGCGTGGCCGATTTCCCGTGCAAAGAGCTGTGTGGGGCCTGTGGTCTTCCAGACCAGCCAGCCCGCTCCCAGCAGGGCGTAGCCGCCGACCAGGCCAATCCCACACAGGAAGCCCAGCACGCTCAGGAAGTCGAGCGGGCCTCCTGCGAACATGCCATCCCTCACCGGCACGCCGCCGACCAGGGCACCGAGAATCAGGCCCTGTGCGAAGGTCGCAAGCAGCGATCCGCCGGCGAAAACCACGTCCCAGATCCATCCGGAACGGTCCGCGTTCGCTCGGAAGGCAAAGGCCACGCCGCGCAGCACCAGGGCTATGAGCATCACAATGACGGGCAGGTAGCAGGCCGGCAGAAGGATGTAGTAGGCGGCCGGGAAGGCGGCGAAAAGGAGGGTCCCACCCATCACGAGCCAGGTCTCGTTCCCGTCCCACACAGGCTCGATGCTCTCCATCATCACGTCGCGGTCGGCGTCGCGCGGCGCGGCGAGGAACAGGATGCCGACGCCGAGGTCGAACCCGTCCGCCATCACGTAGACGGCGACGGCGAAGGCGGCGATCGCCGCGAACAGCAGTGGATCGTCCATCACCGTCACTCCGCTGCGCCAAGATCGATTGCCTGCCCTGCCCGGTACGCCACCGCATGCGCCGTGACGGCCTGCGCCGGGCCAGGACGCGCCTGGGCCCGTGCGGCATCGGCAGGGGTGGACTGCGGGCCGCGGCGCACGAGGCGGGCCGCGAACCAGAGAAACGTCAGCATCAGCGCCGCGTATAACAGAGCGAATAGCCCGAGCGTCAGGCTCACGGCGCTGGCGGCGACAGGCGCGACCGCATCCGCCGTCCGCAGCAACCCATAGACGACATAGGGTTGCCGGCCTGTCTCCGTGACCGTCCAGCCCGCAAGCACCGCGATGAAGCCGAGTGGTGCCACAAGCATGACGAACAGGTGGAAGCGCCAGGCGTCGAACAACCGCCCGCGCCACCGCAGCACCGCGCCGGCAACTGCCGTGCCGATCAGGATCAGGCCGATCCCAACCATGATGCGGAAGGCGAAGAACACGATGGGGACGTAGGGTCGCTCTTCCCTCGGCACGGATGTAAGCCCTATGACTTCCCCATCCCATGAGTGCGTCAGGTAGAGGCTCCCAAGGCGTGGGATCTCCACGGCCCAGCGATTGCTCTCGGTTTCCATGTCCGGCCAGGCGAATAACGTCGCCGGGACACCGCGGCCGGTATGCCAAAGGCCTTCCATCGCCGCGAGCTTCACGGGCTGGTACTCCCGCGTGTTCAGCCCGTGCTGGTCCCCGAGCACCGCCTGGGTGGGGGCGAGCAGCAGCGCCGCCCACATCGCCATCGAGAATGCCCGGCGCGCGGCCTGCGGGTAGTGCCCCTGCCGGAGGTGAAAGGCCGATACGCCGGCGATGACGAAAGCGCTCGTGAGAAAGCTGGCGCAGACCATGTGCAAGACGCGGTAGGGGTAGGATGGGCTGAAGATCACGGCAGCCCAGTCCACGACATGGAAGATGCCATCGGCATCGCGCGCCGCCCCGGCCGGCGTCTGCATCCATGAATTGGTGGCGAGGATCAGGCAGGCGCTGAGCAGCGTCCCGCCTGCAACCATGCAGCAGGCGAAGAGATGCCCCCCGCGGCTGACCCGCCCCTCGCCGAAGAGGACTATGCCGATGAAGCCGGCCTCGAGGAAGAAGGCGGTCAGCGCCTCGTACATGAAGAGCGGGCCGAGGACGTTGCTGGTGGTCCTGGCGAAGCCCGCCCAATTGGTGCCGACCTCGTAGCTCAGGACGACGCCGGTGACCACGCCCATGCCGAAGGCCATGGCGAAGAGGCGGGACCAGAACCGCATGAGATCGCGGTAGACGGGCTCGCCGGTCCGCCACCACCGGAAGCTGAGCCAGGCCACGAAGGAGGCGGTGCCGATGCTGATGGTCGGCCACAAGATGTGGTAGCCGATCGTCAGCGCGAATTGCACGCGCGAGAGGAGGACGACGTCCATCACCGCAACTCCGGCCGCGCCGGGGCGCCGTCCAAGGCGACCTGGCGGCGGCGGTCCGTGCCGGCGCCCCGTATGAGCAGCGCCTCTACCGTCACCCCGGAGAAACCCCAGCCGCCGGCCAGGCCGTGATCGTGACGGATCGCCTTCAGCTGAGTGGTCATGGCCGCTCCATTCGCAGGACGGGTGCGTCGTGGACGCGGCCATCCTCACCATCTCGACGGCGAAGGGTCTTTCGGAACGGGGTCGGGGATTGTCCAGATGCGCGCCTTGTGGCCCGCCTCGCGATGCAGGCGCGGTGCGAGGGCCGTCGGCGGCGCTCCCGCTATTCCAGTTCCTTTAGCATGGCTGTGGCGTGGAGCAGGTCCGCCGTTCCGAAGCCCTCGGTGAAGCGCCCATAGACCTGTGCGAGGAGGTGACGCGCCTCGTGGCCGCGGCCCTGGCGGCGCCACAGCTCCGCAAGGCTTGTGGAAGCGCGCAGCTCCCACGACACCGCACCCTGCTCGCGTGCGATGCTCAGCGCCTCCTGCAAGTCCACTTCACCCTCGGCGGAGAAGCCCGGACCCGGCCGCGCCGCACGCAGCTCGCCCCGAAGGCGCAGCAGCTCCGCCAGGTACCAGCGTTCGCCGGTCCGCCCGCAACGGGCGAGCATCCCCTCCAGGGCGGCCAGCGCGTTCTCCAGTCCGCCCCTCGCTGCGATGCCCTGAGCGAGCGCCGCCACGAAGGGTGTCAGGTATTGCACGAAGTCCACGCGTTGTAGCGTCTCCACCGCAGGCCGGAGGAGCCGTAGCCCGCCCTCGGAATCGCCGCGCCGGACCAGCAGCTCTCCTTCGAAGCAGTCGGCATAGGCACGCCAGACGTCGAGGGCGGGCTCTGTCGTGTAGCCGCGCAGGATCGCCAGGAAACGCTCGGCCGCGGCGAGGTCGCCCGCCAGCAGGGCGACGGGGCACGCCGCCTGCGCGAGCGCGTTGCATAGCGTCAGGCCATGGCCGCCGGCCAGCGCGTCCGCGATATTGCTTTCAACCTCCTGCATTGCCCGGTCCGCGAAGCCTTGCACCCAGAGGACACGAGCCAGCGTGATCCGCGCCGTCACCCGCTGGTCGAACTGGAAGCGCACGACATGCGAGCGGCGGGCTGGGGCGACGTAGCGCTCCAGCATCCGCTCGACATGTTCGCGTGCCCCAGACTGGTCGCCCAGGAAGTGAAGCGCCGCCGCGGTCATTCGCTCGCCGACGAGCCGGTCGGCCGGCTCCGGCGCGGCGGCGGCAAGCGCACAGAACCGGCGCGCGAGCGCCAGGGAGGCACGGAACTCCCCGTGGTTCTGCCGGTCCGCCCAAAGCGCCCAGACTGCACGCAGCTGGTAATCCGTGTCGCCGAGCCGCTCGGCGAGGCCAAGCGCAGTCCTCCACGCCTCCGCGCTGCCGTCCAGCCGCGCGGTTGCGTACATTTGCAGCCAACCGAGCGCGGCATGCAGGCGTGTCCGGCGGCGCTCGTCCCGGTCGGGGCCGGCTTCGAAGGCCGCCAGCGCCCGCTCGACGCGCCTCAGGCCCTCATCCATCAGGGAGAGCTGGCACCACAGCGGCACGGCCGCCGCCGTAAGCGCGACGCCGACGGCGGTGTCCCCGCCCGGTGAGAAGGCCCAGTCCAGCGCCGAGCGCAGGTTGCCGAGCTGCGGGGCGTAGGCGCCGACCCATTCGGCCGTCGGCCGCGTCTCCCACTCCGCCTCGGCGCGTTCGAACAGGCGTCGGACGTGCTCGGCGTGGCGGCGCGCCAGCGCCTCCGCCTCGCCGGCCTGTGCAAGCTTCTCCCAGGCGAAGGCGCGGGTCGTGTCGAGGAGGCCGTACATCGCCTCGGCATCGCCGCCCCTTACGACCACCAGCGACTTCTCGACCAGCGACGCCAGCAGCTCATCCACCTCGGGCCCTGCGATCTCGTCGCCCTGGGCTACCTCTGCCGCCGCGGCCAGGCCGAAGGCGCCGTTGAAGACCGACAGCCGGCGCAGCACCGTCCGCTCGGGTGGGGTGAGGAGCCCGTGGCTCCAATCGAGAGTCGCCCGCAGAGTGCGGTGCCGCGGGAGCGCCGTGCGGCGGCCGCGCGTCAGTACGCGGAAGCGGTCGTCGAGGAGGCCCGCCAGCTCGCGCGGGGAGAATGCGTCGGCGCGGCCTGCGGCGAGCTCGATGGCGAGCGCCATCCCGTCCAGGCTGCGACAGATCTCCGCCACAGCCGGCGCGTCTGCATCACGGAGGTCGAAGCCGCCAAGGGCCGCAGCCACGCGCTCGACAAAGAGCTGCACGGCCGGAAAGCGGAGGGCCTCCGCTGCCGTGAGCATGCCGGGCGGCGCTGCGGGCGGGATGCCGAGCGGTGGCAGGCGCCGGACCCATTCACCCGCCGCACGCAGCGGCTCGGTGCTCGTTGCCAGGACGCCCAGGCCCGGCCCGGCCGCGAGCAGCGCCTCGGCCAGGGTCGCCGTGGCCTCGATGACATGCTCGCAGCCGTCGAGCACGACCAGCAGCGCCTTGTCCCGCAGGAAGGACGCCAGTGCCAAGCCAGCATCGCCGCCGCGGCCCGCGATGCCGAGCGCGGAGGCGAGCGCGCCAGGGACCAGCGAGGGATCGTTGATCGGGGCGAGGTCGAGGAAGGCGATGCCGTCAGGGTAGGACGACGCCACCGCATCGGCGACGGCGAGGGCGACCGTCGTCTTGCCGATCCCACCGGGCCCGACCACCGTCACAAGGCGGCGGCGCCGCAGTTCCGTCGCAACGCCATTGACGTCGTCCCTACGACCGATCACTCGCGCCGGCCGGACGGGCAGATCGTGGGTCATTGCGCGCAGCCGCGGCCCGGCGGGCTCGGTGTCCGGCCACCGCCCGCGGGTGACCGGCGCCACCAGGCTGTAGCCGCGGCCGGGAATGTTGGTCACGAAGCGGCGGCCCGGCTGGCCATCGCCCAGCGCCTTGCGGAGTGCCGCGACCTGCGCGCGCAGGTTGGCCTCCTCAACGGCGATGCCGGGCCAGACGCGGGCGGTCAGCTCGTCCTTGCCGACGACCTCACCAGGACGTTCTGCCAATGCAACCAGGATGTCGAACGCACGGCCGCCGACCCGAAGCGGCCTGCCGCCCTCAAGCAGGCGCCGCCTGACCGGATACAGTTCGAATGGCCCGAACACGATCACCTGTTCCAGCAACCGCTCCGTCCCTCCAAAACGTCGTTTGGGGGCTTTACTGGATTTCTGAGACAAGTTTCGCAGTCATCTGCCGCCAGCAGCGCTTTGCCGCGAACGCAACATCGCGAGCAGTCCGAATGCTTGGGAACCAGAGGGCGACCTCTTGGGCTGCAGCGGGATTCGTCCGGTCGGAGAAGGCCGCCCCAGCCTGCTGCGCCACGCGGTCAGCAGGGTGCGAGGGGTTGGGAGGCGACACGGGCCCTATCGCCTCCGTCGGATAAGCACTTGCCCGGTGGGCTCACCAGGACCGTGGAGGTCTTTTATCCGCCGGTACCCACCCGGTATCGCATTGCAATGGACGGGTCGCGGCTAGCCGGTCAAGGCCTTGTGGGCGTCGAGGACGCGCGTGGAATAGACCAGAGCGGCGCCGGCGTTCACAGCGGCGGCCGTCCCGAGGGCCTCGGCGATCTCCTCCTGCGTCGCGCCGGCCTTCGCGGCGGCGGCGGTGTGGACGGCGATGCAGCCGTCGCAGCGTACGGTCACGGCCACGGCCAACGCGATCAGCTCGTTCACCTTCGCGCCGAGCAGCGCCGTCTTGCCGGCGGCTCCTCCAAGCGTCTGGTAGCCCTGGACGATGTCGGGGCTGATACGGCCGATCTCGCCGACCCCGGCGAGAACCTGGCCGTGGTAGGTCCGCCAATCCAGCATGGTCATCCTGGGCCTCATCTCTCGTCGTGGTTGGGGATTGCGTCGGCGCCGAGCACGAGGGCCGGCGCGGGACGAACGGGCGCAGCCGGGCGCGGCGAAGGCCAGGGCGCCATGGCCTCGAGGACGCCGTCACGCCTCACCACCGCGTGGAACAGGGCGGCGGCGAGGTGCAGCAGGATCGTGGCGAACAGCAGGTAGGCCAGCCAGACATGGGCCGCATGGAGCAGGGCGTGGAGCCTGGCATCGTGAGGCGCGATCGGCGGCAGGTGAACAGGGCCCCAGAGGACGATCGGGTAGCCGCCGGCCGAGAGCATCGCCCAGCCGATGACCGGCATCGCCAGCATCAGCCCGTACAGCAGGACATGCGAGGCGCCGGCGCCGAGCCGTTGCCAGGGTGGCAGGTCCTGGGGGAGCGGCGGCGCGCCGTGTCGCGCACGGACCCCAAGTCGCACTACGGCAAGTGCCAGAATGGCGATGCCAAGCGGCTTGTGGATCGAGACCAGCACCCAGTATCGCGGTGCGACCGTAGACACCATGCCGACGCCGATGAACAGCATCGCCAGCACAGCGGCGGCCATGCCCCAGTGCAGCGCGCGCTGCGCCGGCGTGAATCGCAGAACCCGCGGGCGGATCATGGCCGGGCTCCACCCTGCTGCCACGGATAATGGCGCGTCTCCGCGGTGCGCCGGTCGAAGGAATTCGCATAGGCCGAGGACCGGGCCGGGAGCAAAGGGTCGTCGGAGGGCAGGATGCCGGCCGGTAGCACCAGGGGGTCGTAGTTGTAGTCCCGGCACGGGCCAGCCGCCTCGGCCTCGGCCCGCTCCACGACCAGCGTCCCGACCTCGGCCTGCTCCCGGCCTTCGGGCCAGGCGCGGGTGGCGTCATCGGTCGGGTCTCCTGGCGTAGCGAGCGTGACGACGAGGCGCCAGCGCAACTCGCCCTCGCCCTCGCCCAGGCGCCGCACCAGGTCCGCTTCGAGAAAGTCGGGGCCGAGGCGGGCCAGGTCCGCCTGCGCCAAGGGCTCAGGTGGCAGGGTGGCGCGCATGGACCACCGCGCGGCGCGGCGGGTTCCATCGGCGGCGACGAGGAGGAAGGCGTTCAGGGCGTTGTAGTCCTGGTCGGCGTAGCTGCCGGTCCAGGGCGCGGTGCGGGCCCAGTTGAGGAAGGCCGAGGCCTCCGGATGCGTTGCGAGGAAATGCGGCAGCGCTGCGGGATCGGGCCGCCCGGTCAGCGGATCGAGATCCGTGGCCAGGGTCATGTCGTAGAAGGCGCGCGGGGTTGATACGGCGAAGACCGGCGAGCTGTTCATGCCGCTCCGCCACTCCTGGCCGTCCGGTGCCAGCACGCGGATGGCCATGCTGCGGACGCGGCCGGTGGCGTCCGGCGCGGCCGGGTTGCCGGTGGCGATGGCGAAGCGCCCGACCACCGGGTATCGGCCGGCCGCGAACATCGGCGCCGTGGAGAGGCGCTGGCCGGCACCGTTCGCCTCGAGGCGGCCGGTGAAGCAGATCCCCTTGGCATGGTTCCGCCGATGCCCGAGCGGGTCGCCGCCACGTTCGCTGAGGGCGTCCACCATGCGGTCGGGCGTGAGCCGCCCGGGACTCAGCCAGCCTGACGTATAGGCAAAGGCCAAGCCCGTGCCGCCCACCGCGGTGCCGATCACGACCGCCGCGGCAAGCAGGCGCGTCCCCATGCCCAGGCCTGCGAGGCTACGCATGGCGGGCCGCATCCACGGGCGCGATCGACCCTGCGGCGCCGCGATCCGCCCACGTCACCGAGCGCATCCGGCCGCTGCCTCGGATGCGTCCAGGCGGGCGGCCGGAGACCCCCAGCCAGCGAGCAGCGCCTCGCCAAAGCCCGACCCGGCCGTGCGGCATCGCTCGCGCTCCTGCATCCGCATCCTCCTCCCCTGACGGGTCTGACCACGGCCTGCGCAGCGTCATCGGCCGAGGCACAAGCTATGGGACGAACCCTGGGGCATGCGGATGCCTCCGTCTTTCGGAAGCGCACCAGCCTTGCGGCGCCGCGCGGAGGTCGGCCCGTGGGCCTGCAGGCTGTGGCTTGATCGCCTACCGGCTCCGGGGCATGCGGCAAATCCCCGAGGCAATTTGTGCATGCCGGGATACCGGACCAAGCTCCGGCGGGGCGGGGTGCGGGCGATGGACCTCTCGGGGAGGGGCAGAGACGTATACGTTTTCGAGGAGCTGGAGATCGACCTCGCGCGGCGTGAACTCCGCTCGCGTGGGGTTCCCATCCCCACGGGCGACCGCGTCTTCGGCATCCTGGAAGCGCTGGTCGAGGCCGCGGGCGAGACCGTCACCCGCGCCCGGCTAAAGGAACGCGGCTGGCCGGGCCTGTCTGTCGAGCCGAATACGCTCGACGTGCACCTGTCCGGGCTCCGCCGAGCCCTCGGCTCGCGTCGCGCCCTGCTGCAGACCGTCTCGGGCCAGGGATACCGCCTCCTCGGCCGTTGGAGGCTCCAGGCGGCAGGCCTTGCGGCCTCCGCTGGCAGCGCCGCCGCCGCGTCGCCGTCCACCAACCTGGCGCGGCGTGGCGACGGCCTAGTCGGCCGTTTGGAGGCGGTGCGACAGGTCCGTGAACTCGCTTCCACCTGCCGCATCGTCACGCTGACGGGGCCCGGCGGCATCGGGAAGACCAGCCTGACGGTGGAGGCCGTGCGCGGATTGGCCGCGGCGGCGCAGCGCGACTGCTGGTTCGTCGAGCTCGCCTCCTTGTCCGACCCTGGCCTCGTGCCCTCGTCGGCGGCGCGCGCGATGGGGCTGAAGGACCCTGGAGAGGGAGGACATTCGGCCGTCTCGGTGGCCCGCGCGATCGGACCGCGGCGGGCCTTGCTCGTGCTGGACAATTGCGAGCACGTCGTCGATGCGGCGGCCCGGTTGGCGGAGGCCGTCGCGGGCCTCTGTCCGCACGCGGCCGTCCTGGCGACCAGCCGTGAGGTGCTGCGGATCGCAGGCGAGCACGTGTTCCACGTGCCGCCGCTGCGGGTACCGGCGGAGGCTACGACCGCAGCGGATGCGCTGATCCGGTACGGCGCCGTGGAGCTGTTCCTGGCCAGGCTAGCCGGGCGCCGTCCCGGGATACTGCCTGGTGCCAGCGAACTCGCCGCCATCGCCGCGATCTGCCGCCGCCTGGACGGCATCCCACTCGCCATCGAGCTGGCAGCGGCGCAGGCGGCCGAGCTCGGGCCGCACGCGGTGCTCACCCAGCTTCCAGACCGCCTCGGCCTTACCGCGGGCGGTCGGCGGACCAGGCCGCGGCGCCACCAGACGCTGCGCGCCACGCTGGACTGGAGCCATGACCTCCTGCCCGACGCCGAGCGCCGATTGTTCCGGACGCTCGGGGTTTTCCGCGGCGGCTTCACCCTCGAGGCGGCGGCAGCCGTCGCGGGCGAGGCCCGGGCCGCGGCCGTGGCGGAGACGCTGGCGTCCCTGGTCGAAAGATCCCTGGTGATCCTCGAGGATGCCGGCGCCGCCCCCCGCTGGCGCCTTCTCGAGACGACGCGGGCCTATGCGCTCGAGACGCTCGCGGCGAGCGGCGACGCGGCCGCGGTCAAGCAGCGCCACGCGGCGTTCTTCCGCGCCTTCCTCTCACCGACCGCATCGGGGCAGCAGGGGCTGACCCGGAACCAGCGCATGGCCCTGTATGGACGGGAGCTCGACAATGTCCGGGCTGCGCTCGACTGGGCCAGCTCTCCCGGCGGCGACCGCGAGGCCGCCGTGGCAATCACCGCCGCCTATGTCCCCGTCTGGATCTACTTGTCGCTGACGACGGAGTGCGACAAGCGCGTCTCGCAGGCATTGGACGGCGGCGGCCCCGGCTCCGTTCCGGAGGCGCGCCTCAGGATGCAGCTGCTGATCGCGCTCGGCGTCGTACTCGTCTACGCGGCGGAGCGTCCGGAGCGGATCGAGGCCGCCCTCGCCCAGGCGCTCGAGCTCGCCCGTGGCCTGGAGGACGCGCAGGGCGAGTTGCTGTGCCTGTGGGCCCTGTGGAACTCATACAGCCATTCCGGCCGGCAGCGGGCGGCGCGGTCCTCCGCCGAACGCTTCGCACAGCTCGCCCACCGCCGGGGCAGCCCGGCCGATATCGGCGTCGGCGAACGGCTCCTCGGGACCACGCTGCACTACACCGGCGGCCAGGACGAAGCCCGGCGCCGCCTGGAACGGGTTCTCAGGCACCATGTCGCGCCGGCCGAGGAGCAGTACCCACGGTGGTTCTACCAGGTGCAGCACCTGTCCTGCCGAGTCATCCTAGCACGGGTACTCTGGCTCCAGGGCTTCCCGGATCGCGCTTCCGCCATGGCGGAGGCGAGCCTGAACGAGGCGGATGCCTCCGGACAGGAGTTGCTCGTGCAGTTCTCCTTGGCCATCGCCGTCTGCCCGATCGCGGTGGCGACTGGCGACCTCGCTCGAGCGGAGCGAGCGCTGACGCTGCTGGTCGAGCCGGGCGTGGGTGAGGGCCTGCTGTTCTCGCGGCTTCTGGGCTTGTGCCTCAAGGGCCAGCTGCTCGTCAGGCGGGGCGACTACGCGGCCGGTTCGGATGTATTGCGTGCCGCTCTGGAAGCCCGCAGGAAGGCCGGGTGGACGGCGTGCCACCCGGAGTTCCTGGGCACGCTCGCGGAAGGCCTGCTCGGCCTCGGCAGGCTTCGTGAAGCCGGCACCGTGATCGAGCAGGCGCTCAGATGGTCGGAGCGCAGCGGTGAGTTCTGGTACGCCGCCGAACTCCATCGGATGAAGGGTGAACTGGCGCTGCTGGGCGTGGAGCGCCTGAGAACGAGACGGGCAGAGAGGGCCTTCGCAAAGGCCCGTGATCTTGCCCGCCGGCAGGGCGCCTTGGCATGGGAGTTGCGCGCCTCCTTGAGCCTTGCTCGCCTTCGGGTCCTACAAGGCCGCCAGCGGGACGTGCGGCGCTTCCTGGCGCCGGTCTGCAGCCGGTACGCCGCGAGGACCGGTTTGACGGAACTCCGCGCCGCGCGGGCGATGCTCAAGGCCCAGCCGAAACGGAGTATGGCACTGCCGAGGAGCATGCATGCGAGGATGGTCCGACGCAGGCAGGCTCGTCCCGCCCAGCCGCGGGAATCAGGCGAAGTCGAAGCGCCACAGCGCGCCGGCCCGCCCCTCGCCTGACGTGAACACGATGCTGCGCCCGTCCGGCGACCAGGCCGGATGCACGTTATGGACGTCCACGGGTTGGCGGATCGCGCGGGCGTGGCCATCCAGGTCGGCAATGAGGATCCGGAAGCGCCGCTCCCCCTCCGGCCTCGCCGATACCGCGATCCGCCGCCCATCCGGGCTCCAGAACGGCTGCTGCCAGTCGCCACCGCCGGTCGTCACCTCCTGCGCGCCCGAGCCGTCCGCCCCCGCAAGCCAGATCCGGAAGGCGCCGGTACCGCCATCGGTCGAGAATGCGAGCCTCGTGCCATCCGGCGACCACCAGGGCTGACGGCTTTCGCCCAGCCGATCCGTAAGCTGGCGGGCATCCTGGCCGTCCGGACGCACGCTCCAGATGTTGAGCCGGTTGCCGCCCTTGCGGGAGAAGAAGGCAATCAGGCCGTGCTGCGACCAGCAGGGTCCGAAGCTCCAATGGGCCGCGTCTGAGATGCAGGTCACGGCGCCGCTCTCTGGGTGCAACACGTAAACCGCGTTCTCACCATTGCGGTCGGAGCTAAAGGAAAGGAGCCTGCCATCGGGACTGGGCGCCACACGCCCGTAATCATTGGCCAAACTCAGGTGAAGCCGGCGCGCCTCCGTGCCATCAGGCTGTATAGTCCAGATCTGCGAGCTGCCGGCACGCGTGGATGCGAACAGCAGGCTCTGCCCGTCGGGCATGTAGCTGGCTCGGTTGTCGCCCCTGCCGGGCTCGGTCAGGCGCTGGAGCGCTCCGGCCATAACGTCCACGGCGACGGCAGGCGGGAAGGCGCCGGCGCAAGCCGTGCGCAGGAACCGTCTGCGGTGCATGACGCCTCCCTTTCCGCCGGCAGGCGCGAGGGCCGCTGCCTGCGCAGGCCCTCCCATGATAGTCGCAGCACGGCTCGGGACGTCAGGCGACAGCGCCGCTGCAGTGGCGTAGCCCGGGGCGGCACCATGCCGCAACGGCATGGCTCTACCGCGTGCCCCACCCGGCCTCCCGGAAAGCTGAGGCGACACAGCGTCAAGCCATCACGCAGGCGCAACGACGTTCCTCACCTTCGTAAATTGCTCCACGAATTTCGGGTCGAGATTGAGCGTGGCCGCAACCATGGCCGGCGGCGTGCAGGCCAGCCACTGCGCCAGTGAGAACTCCTCATAGCGGTCCGCCCTGAAGATCTCCATGAACATCAGGTCTGAGGTTCCAGTGTTTTCCACATAGTGCCCAAGGTTCTTCTTGACGTAGCCGACGTCGCCGGCGCGAAAGTCTGTGGTCTGTGCGGCAGGTCCGACGTTGAACACCGTCATCCGGCCAGCGCCCTGCAGGTAGTACTGCCATTCGTCCGCGTTCGGATGCCAATGCATCTCGCGCATCCCGCCCGGCTTGACCGTGACGAGGGCGGCCGCAATGGTCTGCGACACCTTGAAGTTGCGGCTGTCCGCGATCTGTACCTTGCCGCCCGCGGTCTCTTTGGTTGGGGGCATGCTGGACAGCGCGAAGGTGAAGGGCAGGGGCGGCTCACCATTCGGTCCCCTGGCGGCGGCTTGGTCCGCGGCGAGCGGGCCGGGAACCTCGCCCTGGAAGATCCAGCGTTGGTGGAGCGGGATACGCCCGAACCCCTCGACGGGCAGGCCAAAATTCTTGGCCAGCACCTCGGGCGGCGTATGGGCCACCCAATCTGTCACGAGCAGCGTGTTGTATTCGGACTGCTCGCCACTGTCGAAGGCAAGCACGAACTCCGCCCCGTCCGGACCGAGCCCCTGCAGCGAATGCGGGAAGCCGGCGGGAAAGTACCAGAGGTCGCCCGCTTTCACGTCCTGCACGGATGACCGTCCTTCCAGATCCAGCACCGTCACGCGACAGGCGCCCCTGGTCATGACCGCCCACTCCGCTTGTTGGTGCCAGTGCATCTCTCTGATGCCGCCTGCCGCCAGGCGCATGTTGACGCCGGAGATGGTGGTGGAGATGTGGAAGTCGGACTGCGTGACTTGCCGCGCCCAGCCGCCATTCTGCTGCCGCCGCGGCGCGATGTTGAAGGAGTTCCAGACCATCGGCATCTCGCCCACATCCGTGGGCGGCGGGTCGATGAAGGAAGGGAAGTTCCCGGCCAGGTCCGGATTTTGCGGGCCAGGGTCGGTCTGGCTTTGCGGGTTGGAGTTGATCGCGCCCTGAGGCGGGAGGTCTGGATTGCCAAAGCGGCCTTCGGCCCGCGCGGACACGGTGGCCGCCGCTCCAACAGCCGCTCCGGCAGCCATGATCGTGCGCCTCGATACCTGTTCCATGGTTACTTCCTCGCTGCGCTAAATTGGCTCCCCATGTCCTCGCGCAACGCGGCGCATTTGGTCTTTCGGTCCGGGCGTCCTTTTGTCGCATCGGTCGAATCCACCGTCCGCGACAGGCTTAAGGCGGCTTCCCTGGGTCGACCGCACGGCCATGGTGCCCTGGCCGGTCCATCAGATCACCAAGACGGGGAGGCTGGTGGCGGCCTCGCACTGCATTCTCCGAACCGCATTGTGCCCCTCGTCCTGCCCGCGGCAGTCCCACGCACCCGATACCGGCACGGTCTGCCGAAGCCTAGCCTCACTGCCTGGTCGTAGGGTGTGGCCCTCAAGGAAACCGATAGGGCAGCTGCCCATGAGTTGGTCCGCCGGTCCGCCTCGTGCCGCCCTCAAGGCGCCTTGCCATTACCGATCTGTACCGCCGTCGCCTCGTGGGCGACCGCTGCCATTGCTTCCGTCATCTGGGTGAGCAAGGGCTCTGCGTCACTGCCGATGCCGTGGCGCGCTGCGAGCCAGCGCGGCTCGTCGTAAGCAAGCCAAATATCACCACCATCGTCCTGCCAGACCAACACCTTGAGCGGGAGATCGATGGCGATCGTTCGCACCTCCTGCATCAACGGCGTGCCAGCCCGCGGATTGCCGATGAGGACAACAACGGTCGGCGGGAGCGCGATGCCGGCCCCTGCAGCCGCGGCTGCGTGGTCAACCCGGGCGAATACCACCATGCGGCGGGCACTCGCCGCGGCGACCACCCGCTCCATCGTATCCGCCAGGCCGTGCGCACTCCGCAGCTTGATCAGCCCCTGCGGCGTCATGGGCCTAGCGGCGTGGCCGCAGCCTCGCCCTCCGCCGCGTCGGTCTGCCACCGGGTCTCGATCTCCGCCATCTTCCGCGCCAGCTCTCCGTGCGTTAGAACGCCTTTATCAAAGAGGATATTGGCGAAGGCAGCCATCCATCGCTCGTAGTAGATCAAGCCCGCCACCATTTCGGCGCCGAGCGCCTCGACGCCGCGACGCTTCTCCTCATTATTGGTGATCTGCTTGAAGTCGAGGACGTCGGCGAGCGCATGACAGCGCTTCTCCCAAGGCTCAAGCTCGAGCTCGTGCTCGACCCGCTGGATCGGTGCGGCAGGAAGGCCACCGATATCGTTGGGCAGACGTCGCAGCAGATCCTCCGGCTGGTTCATAATACGGCGCCTCCTTGGGACAAGTTGCTCCGCGGCTCGGCCACTGCGCATGCCCGGTAGCGCTTTAGCTTATAACAATCGGGCGGCAAGCTCAGCACCAGGCGGGGTAGCAGGAACAGAGCGTGCAAACGATTAGATTATGGATCCCGTCGGTGTTCTCGAGCACGATCAGACGCGTGTCGTCGTAGAAGCTGATGCCGAGTTCCTCGCAGGCGGCATGCCCGTCGGCGAGCAGGCGCACGTGGAAGGCTGGATCAGTTCAGGCGCGAGCAATCACGCTGGCACCAAGTGCTGGCGTTCGGGAGTCAAGCACTTCGATCTGACGGCGGAGCTCACCGGAACCGATCAACCCACGTTCGAGCAGCAGCTCTCGCACGGCGGTCTCCATGACCTCGAAATAGCCATGCCGACCCGTCTCATCGGTCGAGGCGTGATGTTGGCCGTGGTTATCCATCCTCATGTCCTTTCCAACCAATCTTCGAACATCTCAATCCGTAAGCTGTCATGAGCCGACCCGGCATAACTTGGCTAGAGCTTCGCCAGCGGGATCGCTATGCGATAGTAATAGCAACGCTTAACAGCATTTCGGCCGTAGGCCTCTTCTTCGTTATTGATCATTGTCGGTTCGACCGACACCTCGACCAAGGCAGTCTTGCCTGGAGGTGAAGCGGCACCCGGTAATGCCCAATCGTCGACCAAGTAGCCACGCGAACGCGATCGCCAGGGCTGAAGTCCGGGCGCCTCACCCAGCGCGAGCACAAGGCCGAATAGCGGCGCCGCATGGCTAGGCAGCGGGTTTTCACCCATCACAATACCCTACATAGCTCGGAACATTGTGCGCCACTCTTGAAACACAAATAGGCGCATTCCAGTAGCGGGCGGTTGGCAATGCTGATCTCCAACAACATAACCTAGCGCATGCCAAACGTCCCGAACTTGCGGCGGAGCGCGGTGTATTTCGTATTGGCGGATTGAGCGCGGATGACATCCAAGCGACGAGTGTGGACGTGATCAGCCCTCACGAGGCGGTCCGGGCTGGATTTGAGTGGATAGCCCGTCCGGCGATTTGCGCAGCGCCTCCTGAGCCGGAACCGCGCTTCCTGAGCTGCTACCTGGCCCTGCCTCACCATGGTCTCTGGGGCGGGCGGCCTGTAGCCGAGGGAGGAGTGTGGCCGCTCCTCGTTGTAGTGACGTCGCCATTGCTTGAGCAGCACCTGAGCTTCCCGAAGCGTATTGAACACCTCGCCGTTCAGCAGCTCGTCGCGCAGCTTGCCGTTGAGGACCCGACGTCGCCATTCTCCCACGGGCTGGCCTTCTCGATGTAGGCCGTCCTGGCGCCGGCGATACAGGCCTCCACCGTCTCGGCGACAAACTCCGGCCCCTGGTCCGAGCGGATATGTCCCGACGCGCCGCGGGCGATGAACAGGTCGGCTAAAGTGTCGATGACGTCCGCGGAGGAGAGCTTCCGTGCCACCCGGATCGCCAACGCCTCGCGGGTGAACTCGTCGACCACGCAGAGCATGCGGAACTTACGGCCGTCTCGGGTGCGATCCTCGACAAAGTCGTAGGCCCATGTCTGGACGGTCCGCGCCTTGCAAGCATGATCTGGGTGTTTGGCTTGGCGGCGCGCTTGCGGTCATGTCTTCGGCCTCCTGTTGCCCCCTCGCGGGGGCGAGCCTGGATGGGTTCCGCGGATTGGGTCCCATACAGACGTGCGCTCCCGAGGAGCGGTGGGCGTACCGGGCTGCTCCAATCCTGGTCGCGTCGACCGTCTTCGCCATCCTCCCTGATCACTCTCGCAAGTTCACCGCCCCCGCAGCCCGGCCGTTCAGGCCGGTGCCACGAAGCTCTTCCGGTAGGTCTCGCCGCGGACCATCACCGCCCAGGCGATCCTGGCCGTTTTGTTCGCCAATGCCATTGCGACTACATTCCAGGTCCGCCGCTCCAGCATCTGCGTCAGCCACGGCGTCCGATTGGCCGGTCGTGCCCGCATCCAGCGCAGGACAGCCTGCGAGCCCGTCACCAACAGTCGGCGCAGGTAGACGTCGCCTCGCTTGCTGATGGGGCCGAGCCGCTCTTTGCCGCCTGTCGAGTGCTGGCGGGGCACAAGGCCGATCCAGACCGCGAAGTGTCGGCCGGAGGTGAACTGCGCCGGGTCAGATGCGGTCGCGGCAATGGCAGACGCCGTGATCGGACCGATGCCCGGGATGGTAGCCAGCCGTCGGCTGATATCATTGGCGCGATGCCAGGCCAGGAGCTTGGCCCCCATCGCTGCCTCGCGCGCCTCGGCTTCGACCAGCTGCAGTCCGAGTTCGCGGATGACCTCCCGTGCCAAGTCGGGCAGCTCCGCCGTGACGGGATCGAGCGCACCCTCGACGAGACGCCGCAGCCCGGCGCGGCCTTACGGGCCGACAACGCCGAACTCGGCGAGATGGGCTCGGATGGCGTTGCCGAGGGAGCGGCGCTGCGCAATCACCAAACTACGGGCGCGATGCAGCATCAGTACCGCCTGCTGCTCGCGCGCCTTGACCGGCATAAACCGCACGGTGGGGCGCATCACCGCCTCGCAGATCGCTTCGGCGTCAGCGGCATCGTTCTTGCTTCGCTTTACATAGGCCTTGACGTAGCTTGGCGGAACGAGCCGGACCTGGTGACCCAACGCCTGCAGTTCGCGTGCCCAATGGTGTGCCGTCGCGCAGGCCTCGATGCCGACAAGGCAGGAGGGCAGCGCCCGGAACACCTCCAGCACCTGCCCGCGCCGGACCCGCTGTTTCAGCACGGGCTTGCCGGTCGCATCCGCCCCATGGACCTGAAACACGTGCTTGGCGACGTCGAGACCGATCGTCGCTACCTGCATGGCCGCCTCTCCTCAGCTTCGATGCACTGCCAGCCAGCTTGCCACAGCCAGTGCGAGGAAGCGGGGACCGTCCATCCCATCAGACGTGCCGAGGCCCCTTCGGCCGCAGCCGCACGCAGGAGCCGTCGTTCAGCCACAGCCTGCCCCTCTTGGGCTGCCGCTGCGGCACCTTCAGCCCCTCGCGTCGCCAGATCCGCTCGACCCGCTTGCGGTTCACTGCCCAGCCCGCATCCCGCAGCAGCGCCGTGATCTCCCGATACCCGTAGCGCCCATAGCGCTTGGCCAACTCGACGATGTCGGCCGTCAGCGCGGCCTCATCCGCCGCCCGCGGCGCTTTTCGCTGCGTCGATCTGTGCTGCCCCAGCACCGCGCAGGCCTTGCGCTTCGATACGCCGAGTTCGCGCACCACATGCTCAACGAAGGCCCGCCGCCGCGCGGGGCTCACCACTTTCCCGCAGCGGCTTCCTTCAGGATGACCTTCTCGAGCGTCAGGTCCGACACCGCCTCCCGAAGCCGCGCGTTCTCCCGCTCCAACTCCTTCAGTCGCCGCACTTGGTCGAGCTTCAGGCCGCCAAACTCAGTCCGCCAGCGGTAATACATTCTCTAACTGAGGGCGGGCGCAGGGTGATCCTGATCCTCCTCCCTGGTCCGGCGCAA
>NZ_JCACHU010000153.1:0-20582 GCF_059504005.1 Belnapia sp.
GCCGCCAGATCGCCATCACATCCGATTCAGTTATTCCGCGTCAGATCCTTAGGTTGTCGCGCTGCCAACCGCCGGCGCGGCCGGTGCGCGGCGGATATTGGATCGCCGGCGCCGATCAGGCCGTCGCGGCGCAGCTGTCGGCAGCAAGGCGACGCCAGCCATGCAGCTCACCGAGGGGGCTCTGCACACCTACCGGTTGCCGCCGCGCCCCGTCCGAGGTATCCGGCGAGCGCGATGCATGCGCCCGTCACCCCCCGTACCAAGGAAGGCCCGCTGCCGGCTTATCGTGCCCGCGTCGCGGCCGGGCTGCTGAAGCCGGACACCGCCCAGGCCCTGGCCGCCGAGACGCTGCAGGAGCTCTGGCACCGCCTCCGCGGCTACGACCCGCACCCAGAGGCCCCGCCCGAGGCCGGCTTCTTCGCCCGCTTCACCCGCCGCAAGCCGGTGCCCGAGGCGCCGGAAGGGACGCCGCAGGGCCTCTACCTCGTCGGCGAGGTGGGTCGGGGCAAGTCCATGCTGATGGACCTGTTCTTCGACTGCGCCGACGTCATCCGCAAGCGGCGCATCCACTTCCACCAGTTCATGCAGGACTGCCACCGGACGATCCATGCCTGGAAGCAGCGCAACCCGGGCGAGGCCGACCCGATCCCGCCGCTTGCCAATTCCATTAGCGCCGATGCCGCCCTGCTCTGCTTCGACGAGTTCCAGGTTCATGACATCGCCGATGCCATGATCCTCGGCCGGCTGTTCGAGGCGCTCTTCGCTCGCGGGGTCGTGGTGGTGGCGACGAGCAACACGGCGCCGGACGACCTGTTCAAGGGCAAGCCCGGCCGCGACGCCTTCCTGCCCTTCATCGGGCTGATCAAGAAGCGGCTGAACGTGCTGCATCTCGAGGCGCAGCAGGACTACAGGCGCGAGCGCATCCGCGGCCTGCCGAGCTGGCACAGCCCGGTGGATGGGCGGGCGGAGCGGGCGCTGGATGCGGCCTTTCTCGAGCTGACGGGGGAGGCGCAGGGGGCGCCGGCGCGGCTGACCGTGCTCGGGCGGACCGTGGAACTGGCCGAGGCTGCGCGCGGGGTGGCACGGGCGGATTTCGATGCGCTGTGCGGCAAGCCGCTCGGGCCGGCCGACTATCTCGCCTTGGCGACGCATTACCATACCCTGGTGCTAGATGGCATTCCGCGGCTAGGGCCGGAGAATTTCGACCGGGCACGGCGCTTCATCACCCTCATCGACGCGCTCTACGAGCATCGCTGCAAGCTGGTGGCCTCGGCCGAGGCGCCGCCCGATTCGCTCTACCAACAAGGCGAGAACGCCGCCATGTTCGAGCGGACGGCGAGCAGGCTCACGGAAATGCAGAGCCAGGACTATCTCGCCTTGCCGCACCTAACGTAATATGAGGTAATATTCACAGATTCGAGAGGCTCCTCAATGCGATTGCTGTCCCTGGTTCTGCTCGGCTTCGCCCTCATCGTCGGCCCTGCGGGTGCCGCGGAGAAGGGCGGAGGGGGAAGGCACCAGGCAAGGGCGGCAGTGGCGAAGCCGCAGGCAGCGGCGCGGCCCCAGGCGGGGCGGCCGCGGGCGGCGGTGCATCGCTCGGCGCCGCTGCGGGGCCAGGGCAGCGTCGGGCGCGACCAGCGGGCGGCCTCGGCCGCATCCTGCAGCGCCAAGCCCGACGCCTGCCGGGCACCGCGGATGAGCTGGGCCCAGGGTCTGGCCCCGGCCGCCGGCATCCAGGCCAATGCCTGCCCCGACGGGACCATGGCGGTGCTCGCCACCGGGCATGACGATATCGTCCGCTGCATGCCGATCTGAGCGGGCAGGCAGCCTGCCCGGCCGGGCCCCTGCCTTGCCGGTCGGTGCGGTCGGGAGTAGGAAGCGCGCTGTTTTTGCCCGAGCGGCCCCCGCCGTCCGGGCGCCTTCCGCCCCCGTTCCTCAAGGACACGTCATGGCCCGCAAGAAGATCGCGCTGATCGGCGCCGGCAATATCGGCGGCACCCTCGCCCACCTGATCGGCCTGAAGGAGCTGGGCGACGTCGTCCTCTTCGACGTCTTCCCGGGCGTGGCGGCGGGCAAGGCACTCGACATCATGCAGTCTGGCCCGGTCGACGGGTTCGACAGCAACATGGCCGGAACGGGCGACTACGCCGCCATCGCCGGGGCCGATGTGGTGATCGTCACCGCGGGCTTCCCCCGCATGCCGGGGATGAGCCGCGACGACCTGCTGACCAAGAATGCCGGCGTCATGGGCCAGGTGGCCGAGGGCATCAAGACCTATGCGCCCGACGCCTTCGTCATCTGCATCACCAACCCGCTCGACGTCATGGTCTGGGCGCTGCAGCAGAAGTCGGGCCTCCCGGCGAACAAGGTGGTCGGCATGGCCGGCGTGCTGGACAGCAGCCGCTTCCGCCTGTTCCTGGCGCAGGAGTTCAATGTCTCGGTCGAGGACGTGACCGCCTTCGTGCTGGGTGGCCATGGCGACACCATGGTGCCACTGACCCGCTACTCCACCGTCGCCGGCATCCCTGTCCCCGACCTGGTCAAGATGGGCTGGACGACGCAGGAGAAGATCGACGCCATCGTCAACCGCACCGCCAATGGCGGCGGCGAGATCGTGAAGCTGCTGGAGAAGGGCTCGGCCTTCTACGCCCCGGCCGCCTCCGCCATCGCCATGGCCGAGGCCTATCTGCTGGACAAGAAACGCGTGCTGCCCTGCGCCGTGATGCTGAACGGCGAGTACGGGCTGCGTGACTTCTATGTCGGCGTGCCGGTCGTCATCGGCGCCGGCGGCGCGGAACGGATCGTCGAGGTGCAGTTCACGCCGGAGGAGAAGGCCGCCTTCGACAAGTCCTGCGACGCGGTGAAGAAGCTGATCGAGGACTTCAAGAAGCTCGGCGTCTGATCACGGGCGCGGCGTCCATTCGCTTGCAGGGGTGACGGCATGAACATCCATGAATACCAGGCGAAGGAGCTGCTGGGGCGCTACGGCGTCACGGTGCTCCAGGGCCATGTGGCCTGGACGCCGGACGAGGCGGCCGAGGCGGCGAAGAAGCTGCCCGGCCCCGTCTATGTGGTGAAGTCGCAGATCCATGCCGGCGGCCGCGGCGCCGGGCGCTTCAAGGAAGACCCGGGCGGCAAGGGCGGCGTCCGCGTCGTTAAGTCGGTCGAGGAGGTCCGCGCCGCGGCCGAGGCGATGATCGGCAAGACGCTGGTCACCAAGCAGACCGGCGAGGCAGGCAAGACCGTTTCCCGCGTCTATGTCGAGGATGGCTGCGACATCAAGCGTGAGCTCTATCTCGGCCTGCTGGTGGATCGCGCCACCTCCCGCCTCACCGTCATGGCCTCGACCGAGGGCGGGATGGAGATCGAGGAGGTCGCCGAGCACCACCCGGAGAAGATCCTGAAGGCGGCGATCGACCCGGCCTCGGGCATCTCCGGCTTCCATTGCCGCAAGCTGGCCTTCGGCCTCGGCCTGACCGGCAAGCAGGTGGCGAGCTTCACCCAATTCGTCACCGCGCTCTACGGCGCCTTCGTCGAGCTCGACTGCGCCATCGTCGAGATCAACCCGTTGGTCGTCACCGGCGCAGGCGAGATCGTGGCGCTCGATGCCAAGGTCTCCTTCGACGACAACGCGTTGTTCCGCCACAAGGACCTCGAGGCGCTCCGCGACGACAGCGAGATGGATCCGAAGGAGCTGGACGCGGTCAAGAACGACCTGAACTACGTGGCGCTCGACGGCGAGATCGGCTGCATGGTGAACGGCGCGGGCCTCGCCATGGCGACCATGGACATCATCAAGCTCTACGGCTCCTCGCCGGCGAACTTCCTCGATGTCGGCGGCACGGCGAATGCGGCGCGGGTGACGGAGGCGTTCCGGATCATCACCTCGGATGCCAACGTCAAGGCGCTGCTGGTCAACATCTTCGGCGGCATCGCCAAGTGCGACATGATCGCGACCGGCATCGTCGAGGCCTCGAAGAACCTCTCGCTCTCGGTGCCGCTGGTGGTGCGGCTTGAGGGCACCAATGTCGAGCTCGGCAAGAAGATCCTGGCCGAGAGCGGGCTTGCCATCATCCCCGCCGACAACCTGGCGGATGCGGCCCAAAAGGTCGTTGCAGCGGTGAAGGGAGCCTGAGCCATGGCGATCCTAATCGACGAGAACACCAAGGTCATGACCCAGGGCTTCACCGGAGCCCAGGGCACCTTCCATGCGGAACAGGGCATCGCCTACGGCTCGAAGTATGTCGGCGGCGTGACGCCGGGCAAGGGCGGCACCACCCATATCGGCCTGCCGGTCTTCGACACGGTGGCGGATTGCGTCGCCGCCACGGGCGCCAATGCCAGCGTCATCTACGTGCCGCCGCCCTTCGCGGCGGATGCCATCCTCGAGGCGATCGATGCGGAGCTGCCGCTCATCATCTGCATCACCGAGGGCATCCCCGTCCTCGACATGGTGCGAGTGAAGCGGGCGCTCGGGGGATCGAAGTCGCGGTTGATCGGGCCGAACTGCCCGGGCGTCATCACCCCAGATGCCTGCAAGATCGGCATCATGCCGGGCCATATCCACCGCCGCGGCTCGGTCGGCATCGTCTCCCGCTCCGGCACGCTGACCTATGAGGCGGTGGCGCAGACCTCGGCCGCCGGGCTCGGTCAGTCAACCTGCGTCGGCATCGGCGGCGACCCGGTGAAGGGCACCGATTTCGTCGAGGTGCTGGAGATGTTCCTGGCCGACCCCGAGACGAAGTCGATCGTCATGATTGGCGAGATCGGCGGCCAGTCGGAGATCGAGGCGGCCGAGTTCCTGGCACGCGAGAACCGGGGCGGGAAGCCCGTCGTCGGCTTCATCGCCGGCGCCACGGCCCCGCCCGGCCGCCGCATGGGCCATGCCGGTGCCGTCATCTCCGGCGGCAAGGATACGGCCGAGGCGAAGATCGAGGCGATGCGCGCGGCCGGCATCCATGTCGCCGACAGCCCGGCGGCGCTGGGCTCGGCCATGGTGAAGGCCTTGAAGGGGTAAGCGTTTCGCACAAGGCAGCCCTGCGGGGCTGCCAAGTCGGGCCCCGAGGCCCTATGTTACCTGTCGCCGCGGTCCCGTTCCGGGGGCGCGGCGATCATTGCATGTGCCGATAGAGACCGCCGGCCCGCCTTGGCCGGCACGGAGAGACATATGGCCGGAGTGGATATCCTCGCGACAGCGATGACGGGCGCCAATGCCGCCTTCCTCGCCGATCTCTACGCCCGTTGGGTTGAGAAGCCCGAGAGCGTCGATCCCTCCTTCGCCGAGCTCTTTGCCGCCCTGGATGACGATGCCAAGGCGGTGCTGACCGATGCGGTCGGCGCCTCCTGGGCGCCGCGTGGCCGCGGCGGCTTCGCCCCCGAGCCGGAGGCGGCGCCCGCGGCCAAGGGCGGCAAGCCCGCCTCGGCCGCCGACCCGGAGACGATCCGCCGGGCCCAGCTCGACTCGATCCGTGCGCTGATGCTGATCCGCAGCTACCGCGTACGCGGCCACCTGCATGCGCAGCTCGACCCGCTCGGCCTCGCCAAGCCGCGGCCGCACCAGGAGCTGGACCCCACCTTCTGGGGCTTCTCCGAGGCCGATATGGACCGGCCGGTCTTCATCAACGGCGTGCTCGGCCTCGACACCGCGACGCCGCGGCAGATCATGGCGGTCTGCCAGGCCACCTATTGCGGGCCGATCGGCGTCGAGTTCATGCACATTCAGGATCCGGACCAGAAAGCCTGGATTCAGCAGCGGATGGAGGGCGCGCCCTGGACCACCGCTTTCGATACGAAGGCGAAGCGGGCAATCCTCGAGGACCTGACCGAGGCCGAGGGCTTCGAGGCCTTCTGCGCCCGGAAATACGTTTCGACCAAGCGCTTCGGTCTCGAGGGCGGCGAGAGCACCATCCCGTCCATCCAGGCGGTGATCGAGACGGCGGCCGGCGCCGGCGTCAACGAGATCGCTATCGGCATGGCGCATCGCGGCCGGCTCAACGTGCTGGTCAATGTGGTGAAGAAGCCCTTCACTCAGGTCTTCTCCGAGTTCAAGGGCGTCGGCGCCAACCCGGACGACGTCCAGGGCTCGGGCGACGTGAAGTACCATCTCGGCACCAGCACGGATATCGAGATCGACGGGCGGAAGGTGCACCTCTCGCTGCAGCCCAACCCCTCGCATCTCGAGGCGGTCGACCCGGTCGTGGTCGGCAAGGTGCGGGCGCGGCAGGACATGTCGGGCGACACCAAGGGCCGCCACTCGGTCATGGCCATCCTGCTGCATGGCGACGCGGCCTTCGCCGGCCAGGGCGTGGTCTATGAGACGCTGGCGATGAGCCAGCTCATCGGCTACCGCACCGGCGGCACGGTCCATATCGTCACCAACAACCAGATCGGCTTCACCACCGTGCCGGTGCATGCCTATTCCGGCCTCTACTGCACCGACGTGGCGAAGAGCGTGCAGGCGCCCATTTGGCACGTGAACGGCGACAACCCGGAGGCGGTGGTCTTCGTCTCGCGCCTCGCCGCCGAGTTCCGCCAGACCTTCTCGACCGATGTGGTGCTCGACATCGTCTGCTACCGCCGCCACGGCCATAACGAGAGCGACGAGCCGGCCTTCACCCAGCCGATCATGTACGGCCGCATCAAGGAGATGCGGACCACGCGCACCGTCTATGCCGAGCGGCTGGCGGCCGAGGGCAGCATCCCGGCCGACGAGTCGAAGGCGATGTGGGACGCCTTCAACCAGCGGCTCGAGGAGGCGCATGAGGCGGCTCAGAGCTTCAAGCCGAACAAGGCCGACTGGCTCGAGGGCCACTGGACCGGGCTGAAGGCGGCCGGCACCGAGGATGCGGTGGAGCAGCTCCACCCGACCGCCGTGCCGCTCGAGACGTTGCGGGAGGTCGGCGCGGCGCTCGGCCGCGTGCCGGCGGACTTCGCCGTGAACCCGAAGATCGCCCGCCAGCTCGAAGCCAAGAAGCAGGCGATCGAGAGCGGCGAGGGCATCGACTGGGCGACCGGCGAGGCGCTCGGCTTCGGCACGCTGTTGCTGGAGGGGCATCGCGTCCGCCTCTCGGGCGAGGATGTGCAGCGCGGCACCTTCAGCCACCGCCATGCGGTGCTGATCGACCAGAAGACCCAGGCGGAATACATCCCGCTGAACAACATCCGCTCGGGCCAGCCGCGCTTCGAGGCCTTCAACAGCCTCCTGAGCGAGTTCGGCGTGCTCGGCTTCGACTACGGCTACTCGCTGGCGGACCCGCACAGCCTGGTGCTGTGGGAGGCGCAGTTCGGCGACTTCGCCAATGGCGCGCAGGTCATCATCGACCAGTTCATCGCCTCGGGCGAGACCAAGTGGCTGCGCATGTCGGGCCTCGTGATGCTGCTGCCGCATGGCTATGAGGGCCAGGGGCCGGAGCACAGCTCGGCGCGGCTGGAGCGCTACCTGCAGCTCTGCGCAGAGCGGAACATGCGGGTCTGCAACCTGACGACGCCTGCCAACTACTTCCATGCGCTCCGCCGGCAGCTGAAGGCCAACTACCGCAAGCCGCTGGTGCTGATGACGCCGAAGTCGCTGCTGCGCCACAAGCTGGCGGTCAGCAGCCTGGCGGAGTTCGGCCCGGGCAGCACCTTCAAGTATGTCCTTCCCGAGATCGACGCGATCGCGCCGGAGGAGGAGGTGAAGCGGGTCGTGCTCTGCTCCGGCAAGGTCTATTACGACCTGCTGCAGGAGAGGCGCGACAAGGGCGTGCCGGACGTGGCGATCATCCGCATGGAGCAGCTGCACCCCTTCCCGAAGCAGAGCCTCGGCCAGGCCCTCGCCCCCTACAAGAACGCCGATGTGGTGTGGTGCCAGGAGGAGCCGGAGAACATGGGCGCCTGGACCTTCATCGACCGGCGGCTCGAGAAGGTGCTGAAGGGCCTCGACATCAAGGCGAAACGGCCCGAATACGTCAGCCGCGAGGAGGCGGCGAGCCCGGCCACCGGCCTTGCCAAGGTGCATCAGCAGCAGCAGGAAGCCCTGGTGCGGGCCGCGCTGGGCCTCTAGGCGCGCGGCCACGAGACGGAAGGCAGGAGACAGATGGCGACGGATATCCTGGTACCCACCCTCGGCGAGAGCGTGAGCACCGCCACCGTGGCGCGCTGGCTGAAGAAGGCCGGCGAGCCCGTCGCAGTGGACGAGCCGCTGGTGGAGCTGGAAACCGACAAGGTCACGGTGGAGGTGAACGCCCCTGCCGCCGGCGTCATCGAGTCGATCTCCGCCGATGAGGGCGCCGAGGTCGAGCCGGGCGCGGTGCTCGGCGTGATCGGCGCGGCCGGTGCCGCCGCGGCGGCGAAGCCGGCCGTCCCGGCGCCTGCCGCCGCCCCTGCGGCAACCGCCCCTGCGGCCCCGGCCGCCCTCGAGCCGAAGGTCGAGGAGCCGCGCAAGCCGCAAGGTCCGGTCGCCGTGCCCGGCGCGGCCCATGCGCCGTTGCCGGCCGCCGCCAAGCTGATGGCCGAGAACCGGGTCAGCGCCGAGCAGATCGGCGCCGGCACCGCCAAGGACGGCCGCATCAGCAAGGGCGACGTGCTCGACTTCCTCTCGCGCCCGGCCGCTGCCGCGGCGCCGGCCGCCCCCGCTGCCAAGGCGGCCCGGCCGCTGGAGGAGGGCGAGGAGCGGGTGAAGATGACCCGCCTGCGCATCACCATCGCGCGCCGGCTGAAGGAAGCGCAGAACACCGCCGCCATGCTCACCACCTTCAACGAGGTGGATATGGGCGCGGCCATGGCGCTGCGCGCCGAGTACCGCGACGCCTTCGAGAAGCGGCACGGCGTGAAGCTCGGCTTCATGTCCTTCTTCGTGAAGGCCTGCGTCGCCGCGCTCAAGGAGTTCCCCGCGGTCAATGCCGAGCTCGAGGGCGATTCGATTGTCTACAAGAACTTCGTGCATATGGGCATCGCGGTCGGCGGGCCGAACGGGCTGGTCGTGCCGGTGCTGCGCCATGCCGACCAGATGAGCTTCGCCGCGATCGAGAAGACCATCGGCGATTTCGGCAAGCGCGTCCGCGACGGGCAGCTCAAGCTGGAGGAGATGGCGGGCGGCAGCTTCACCATCACCAATGGCGGCATCTATGGCAGCCTGATGTCGACGCCGATCCTGAACCCGCCGCAGTCCGGCATCCTCGGCATGCACAAGATCCAGGAGCGGCCGATGGTCGTCGGCGGCAAGGTCGAGGTGCGGCCGATGATGTACCTGGCGCTGTCCTACGACCACCGGATCGTCGACGGGAAGGAGGCGGTGAGCTTCCTCGTCCGGGTGAAGGAAGGCGTCGAGGATCCTCGCCGGCTGATGCTGGACCTGTAGCCAGCCGAGGGGGGCGCTACCGGTTGCCCCCCTGATTCCCGCACGCCGCATCCTTACAATCTGCTAGAATCCTGGCCGGCGAGAGCCGGATTCCCTGGCGCGTGCCCGCGGGGGCCGTGCCCAAGCCATAACGGGAGAGTCACATGCGTTCCTTCGAAGGCCAATTCTCCGACAACCGCCCGCTGAAGCGGACGCGCGAGGAGAAGGTGCGGCTGCTGGCCGAGCTGAAGGAGACCTACAAGACGCTGAAGCCGCACACCTCGCCGGAGCTGCGCACCTCCATCGCCGGCAAGATCCGCGAGCTGCAGGCCGAGCTGGCCGCCCCGCCGCCGCCGCCGCGGGAGCGCCGCGGGCCGCCGCAGCAGGAGCAGTTCGGCACCGGCCCCCGCCCGCCGCGCCGCCCGCGGCCGCCGCGGGAGATCTAGGATGCGGCTCGCCTGCCTCCTGCTGGTCGGCCTGCTCGCGGCCTGCGGCACGACCCAGTCGCCTATCGCCTATGCGCCGACCGTGCCGGTCAGCGCCGCCCCGGCGCGGCCGGTGGTGGCGGTGGTGCAGCCGGTGGCGAACCAGCGCCGTGCCGGCAGCGACGACCCGCGCTGGATCGGCACCATCCGCGGCGGCTACGGCAACCCGGTGAAGACGCTGGAGGCCGACCGGCCGGTCGACCAGGTGGTGGCCAGCGCCTTCTCCGACGCGCTGGCGGCGCGCGGGCTCCAGGCGGGGACGGGGGCGGGGCGCTATGCCCTGGCCATCACCATCTACCAGTTCGACGCCAACCAGTATGTCCGCCGCGAGGCCACGGCCGATTTCGGCATCCGGGTCACCGAGCGTGCCACGGGGCGGGAGGTCTGGTCCGATCGCACCAAGGCCTACAATGTTGATGGCAGCATCCTCTCGCTCAGCACTGGCGTCTTCGCCTCGGTCGACGACCTCAAGCGGGTCGCGCTCCGCAGCATGAGCGAGGCGGTGGACACCCTGCTGGACAAGCCGGGCTTCCGGGCCGCGATCCGCGGCTGAGATCCGCGCCCCTACCCCTGCCGCCCGCATCGGCGCAGCATGCGCCGAACGGCCAGGGGGAGGGAGCGCGATGCGCCTCAGGGACAAGACCGCCATCGTGATCGGCGCCGGGCAGGGACCCGGCGAGGGCATCGGCAACGGGCGGGCGACCGCCATCCGCTTCGCCCAGGAAGGCGCCCGCGTCGCCTGCGCCGACCGCGACCTGGCCTCGGCCGAGGAGACGGCGCGGCTGGCCGGCAACGGCGCCTTCGCCCTCGCCGTGGAGGTGACGGAGGAGGCGACGCTCGCCGCCGCGTTCGGGGAGACGGTGCGGTGCCTGGGGCGGCTCGACATCCTCCATTACAATGTCGGCGTCTCGCTGGCCGGCGGGGATGCGCCGCCGACCGAGATCACCGAGGCGGCCTTCGACCGCATCACGGCGATCAACCTGCGCGGCTTCGTCATGGCGGTGAAGCACGCCCTGCCGATCATGCGGGCGCAGGGGGGCGGGGTGATCCTCTCCATCTCCTCGGCCGCGGCGGTCGAGAGCTATCCCTATGTCGCCTACAAGGCGACCAAGGCGGCGATGCTCGCCGTCACCGAGCAGGTGGCGATCCAGAATGCCGGCCATGGCATCCGCTGCAACACCATCCTGCCCGGGCTGATGGACACGCCGATGGCGGTCGATACCCGCGTCCGCCACACCGGCAAGAGCCGGGCCGAGGTGGCGGCCGAGCGCGATGCCAAGGTCCCGCTGCGGCGGCGGATGGGCACCGCCTGGGACGTCGCCAATGCGGCCCTCTTCCTCGCCAGCGACGAGGCGGGCTTCATCACCGGCGTCGCCCTGCCGGTGGATGGGGGGCGGCTGGTCCAGATCGGGTGATCGGCCATGGCCGGGCCGTAAGTTGCAAGCGACAAGCGTTCGCACCTAAAAGGGGGCTTCGGTCCCGGGTTGCCCATGTCCTTCACTGCCGATGCCATCCTGGCTGAGACGCCTGCCGTGCTCGATCTCGGCGCCGCCCCGCGAGGCTTCCGCGGGCGGATCCGCGGGCTCCGCGCCTTCGCCTCCGGCGGGCTGCCGGCGGAGGAGCTGGAGCGGCGGCTGCTGGAGCTCGGCTTTGTCGAAGGGGCCGAGGTCGAGCTGCTGCACCAGGGCCTGTTCGGCCGGGACCCCATCGCCATCCGGGTCGATTCCGCGACCATCGCGCTGCGCCGGCGGGAGGCCGCGGCGGTGCTGGTGGAGCCGATCTAGCGGGACGAAGCGCCTATGAACGAGATGTCGGCCGGCCTGCGCGATCTGCGGATCGCCCTGGTCGGCAACCCGAATTGTGGCAAGACCGCGTTGTTCAACATCCTCACCGGCAGCCGGCAGCGGGTGGCGAACTATCCGGGCGTGACCGTCGAGCGGAAGGAAGGCAGCTTCCTCAGCCCGGGCGGCAGGCGGGTGCGGCTGCTCGACCTGCCCGGCACCTATTCCCTCCGTGCCCGCAGCCCGGACGAGGTGGTGACGCGCGACGTCGCGCTCGGGCAGCAGGCGGGGGTGGCGGCGCCGGACCTGCTGGTCTGCGTCGCGGATGCGACCAACCTGCGGCTCGGCCTGCGGCTGATCCTGGAGCTGAAGCGCACCGGGCGGCCGTTGCTGGTGGCGCTCAACATGTTCGACATCGCCCGCCATCGTGGGATCGAGGTGGATGTCGAGCGGCTCTCGGCCCTGCTCGGCCTGCCGGTCGTGACCACGATCGCGGTGCGGCGGGGCGGGACGGAGGCGCTGCTGGCGGCGATCGACGCCGGAGCGCCGCCGGGCGAGGCGGATGCCGCTTGGTGGGCCCCGGATGCCGCCGAGCTGCGTGCCCTGCAGCGGGAGGCGGACCGCATCCTCGCCGCCGTGGTCCGGGTGCCGGACCGGCGGGATGCGGTGACGCGGCGGCTGGATGCAGTGCTGCTGCATCCGGTGGCGGGGCTCGTCATCCTGCTCGCGGTGCTGTTCCTGATGTTCCAGGCCGTCTTCGCCTGGGCGCAGCCGGCGATGGACCTGATCGATGCCGGGTTCCAGGCCCTCGGCGCCGCGGTCGGCGGGTTGCTGCCGGAGGAGGGGGCGGCCGGGCTGCTGCGCAGCTTCCTGCAGGACGGGCTGATCGCCGGCGTCGGCAGCGTGCTGGTCTTCCTGCCGCAGATCCTGGTGCTCTTCCTCTTCATCCTCCTGCTGGAGGATTTCGGCTACATGGCCCGCGCCGCCTTCCTGATGGACCGCATCATGGGCGGGGCCGGGCTGCACGGGCGGGCCTTCATCCCGCTGCTGTCCTCCTTCGCCTGCGCCATCCCGGGCATCATGTCCACGCGGGTGATCGACAGCCGCCGGGACCGGCTGGCGACGATCCTGGTCGCGCCGCTGATGACCTGCTCGGCGCGCATTCCGGTCTATACGCTGATCATCGGCGCCTTCGTCCCGGACAGGCCGGTGGGGGAGGGAGCCTGGTCCTGGGTCGGGCTGCAAGGCCTCGTCATGTTCGGCCTCTACGCGGCGGGCATCCTGAGCGCGCTCGGGATGTCCTTCGTCTTCAAGCGTCTGCTATGGCGCGGCCAGCCGACCGAGCCCTTCATGCTGGAGCTGCCGGACTATAAGCGCCCGCGGGTGCGCAACCTGGCGCTCGGCCTCTGGCAGCGGGCGCGCGCCTTCCTCCGCCGGGCCGGCACCATCATCCTGTCGATGATGGTGGTGATCTGGTTCCTCTCCTCCGTCCCGCGGCCGCCGGAGGGAGCCACCCAGCCTGCTATCGAGTACAGCTTCGCCTACTCGATCGGCCATGCGGTGGAGCCGCTGCTGCGGCCGGTCGGCTTCAACTGGCAGATCGGCGTGGCGCTCATCCCCGGCATGGCGGCGCGGGAGGTGGCGGTGGCCTCGCTCGGCACCGTCTATGCCGTGCAGGATACGGAGGAGGATGCGACCCAGCTCGGCCAGGCGCTGGTCGGGAAGTGGAGCCTGGCGACAGCGCTGGCCTTCCTCGCCTGGTACGTCTTCGCCCCGCAATGCGTGGCGACGCTGAGCGTGATCCGGCGCGAGACAGGGGGGCTGCGCTGGATGTGGTTCAGCTTCGGCTACATGCTCGCGCTGGCGTATCTCGCCGCCTTCGTGACCTATCAGGGGGCAAGGGCGCTGGGGCTGGGTTGAGCATCGCCAAATTGCAATCCCTTGGCGCCATGATACACCGGCCGTGGTGAAGCTTCATCTCCAGTGAGGGCAAGCGTGCCGGTGTCTTCCTCATCCACTGCTTCGCAGCGCAGCGGCAACCAGGTGGCGACGCGGTTTGCGGTTGCGGGTCCGGTGCTGGTGGCGTCGCGGCGGTTTGGCGACCATCGGGGCTTCTTTGTCGAGAGCTACAGCGCGCGGGACTTCGCCGCGATCGGCATCCCGGACGTCTTCGTGCAGGACAACCATTCCCGTTCCGAGCTGGCGGGGACGGTGCGCGGGCTGCACTTCCAGCTGACGCCGCATGCGCAGGCCAAGCTGGTGCGGGTGCTGCGCGGCGCCATCCTCGACGTCGCCGTCGACATCCGCCGCGGCTCGCCGACCTATGGCCAGCACGTGGCTGCCGAACTGACGGCGGAGAACGGGCACCAGCTTTATGTCCCAGCCGGCTTCGCGCATGGCTTCTGCACGCTCGTGCCGGAGACGGAGGTGGCCTACAAGGTCACCGACTACTACGCCCCGGACTGCGACCGCGGCATCGCCTGGAACGATCCGGACCTCGCCCTGCCCTGGCCCTTCGCGGCGGCGGTGCAGCTCTCCGACAAGGACCGCCGCGCGCCGCGGCTGCGCGACATCCCCGCCGCCTTCGAGTACAGGTAGGACCTCCGCATGCGCATCCTGGTCACCGGCGGGGCCGGCTTCATCGGCTCGGCCGTCACCCGGCTCCTGGTGCTGGAGCGCGGCGCGACCGTGCTCGTGGTCGACAAGCTGACCTATGCCGGCGACCGCCGCTCCATCCGCGACTGCGAGGGGCGGCAGGGCTTCGCCTTCCTCGAGGCGGATATCTGCGACACCGCGCGGATGCGCCAGGCGATGGCGGAGTTCCGGCCGGATGCGGTGATGCACCTCGCCGCCGAGAGCCATGTCGATCGCTCGATCACCGGGGCGGCCGACTTCATCCAGACCAACATCAACGGCACCTTCTCCCTGCTGGAGGCGGCGCGGGGCTACCAGGCCGGGCTGGCGGGCGAGGCGCGGGCGCGCTTTCGCTTCCACCACATCTCGACCGACGAGGTGTTCGGCTCGCTCGGGCCGACGGGCGCCTTCAGCGAGGCCACGGCCTATGACCCGCGCTCGCCCTACTCGGCGAGCAAGGCGGCGTCCGACCATCTGGTGCGCGCCTGGCACGAGACCTACGGGCTGCCGGTGCTGGTGACCAACTGCTCGAACAACTACGGCCCGTACCACTTCCCCGAGAAGCTGATCCCGCTCATCATCCTCAACGCGCTCGAGGGCAAGCCGCTGCCGGTCTATGGCGACGGCAGCAACATCCGCGACTGGCTGCATGTCGAGGACCACGCCCGGGCGCTGGTCGCCGTCGTCGAGCATGGCCAGGTCGGCGAGACCTATTGCATCGGCGGCCGGGCCGAGCGGCGGAACCTCGCCGTGGTCGAGACCATCTGCGACCTGCTCGACGAGCGCCGGCCCGGCGCCCAGCCGCGGCGCGGGCTGATCCGCTTCGTCGCCGACCGGCCGGGGCATGACCAGCGCTATGCCATCGACTGCGGCAAGATCGAGCGCGAGCTCGGCTGGCGGCAGCAGCAGAGCTTCGAGACCGGCATCGCCGCGACCATCGACTGGTACCTCGCCAACGCCTGGTGGTGGCAGCCGCTGCGCGACAAGCGGTACAGCGGCGAGCGGCTCGGCCTCATGGCCGGGACGGCCGGCTGATGCGCGTTCTCGTCATCGGCCGCACCGGCCAGGTCTCGACCGAGCTGCTGGCGCGGCTGCCGGCAGCCGGCCACGAGGCGGTGGGGCTGGAGCCGCCGGAGTTCGACTTGACGGATGCCGGGCAGGTCGGGGCAGCCTTCGCCCGGCACCGGCCGGAGGCGGTGATCAACGCCGCGGCCTACACCGCCGTCGACCGCGCCGAGGACGACCGGGCGCTCGCCTTCGCGGTGAATGCCACGGGGCCGCGGCTGCTGGGCGAGGCGGCGGCACGGGCCGGGGTGCCGGTGATCCACTACTCGACCGACTACGTCTTCGACGGCGTCAAGGCCAGCCCCTATACCGAGGCGGATCCGCCGGCCCCGGTCGGCGCCTATGGCGCCTCCAAGCTCGCCGGGGAGCTGCTGCTGCACCTGGCGCAGCCGCGCAGCGTGACCTTCCGCACCGCCTGGGTCTGCTCGGCGCATGGCAACAACTTCGTCAAGACCATGCTGCGCTTCGGGCGGGAGCGGCCCGAGCTGCGCGTCGTCGCCGACCAGCACGGCGCGCCGACCTTCGCCGACGACCTGGCCGACGCCGCCATCGCGCTGCTGCCGCGGCTCGCTGAGGCCAAGGCGGGCGAGGCGTGCTTCGGCGTCTTCCACCTGACCGGGCAGCCCTACACCACCTGGCATGGCTTCGCCGCGGCGATCTTTGCCGGCGCCGCCGAGCGCGGCCAGCCGGCGCCGCGGCTCACCGCCATCACCACGGCCGACTACCCGACGCGGGCGACGCGGCCGGCCAATTCGCGCCTCGACTGCAGCCGGGCCGCCGAGCGCCTCGGCATCCAGGCCGCCGACTGGCGGGCCGGCCTCGCGCGCTGCCTCGATGCGCTGCTCAAGGAGAACACGCCATGAAAGGCATCGTGCTGGCCGGCGGCAGCGGCACCCGGCTCTACCCGGCGACGCTGGCCGTCTCGAAGCAGCTGCTGCCGGTCTACGACAAGCCGATGGTCTACTACCCGCTCACGGTGCTGATGCTGGCGGGGATCCGGGAGATCATGGTGATCTCGACACCGCACGACATGCCGCTGTTCGAGCGGCTGCTGGGCGACGGCAGCCAGTGGGGCATCCGCCTGACCTACCAGGTGCAGGAGCAGCCGAACGGCATCGCCATGGCGCTGGTGCTGGCCGAAGAGTTCCTCGCTGGCGAGCCCGCGGCGCTGGTGCTGGGCGACAACATCTTCCACGGGCATGAGCTCGACCTGCGGATGGCCGAGGCGCAGGCGGCGCATGGCGCGGCGGTCTTCGCCTATCGCGTGGCGGACCCGGAGCGCTACGGCGTCGTGGCGTTCGACGCGGACGGCCGGGCGCTGTCGATCGAGGAGAAGCCGGCCGAGCCGAAGTCCGACTGGGCGGTGACGGGGCTCTACTTCTACGACGGCCGGGCGCCGGCGATCGCCCGCTCGCTCAGGCCCTCGCCGCGCGGCGAGCTGGAGATCACCGACCTCAACCGCGTCTATCTCGAGGAGGGCAGCCTGCGCGTGGCACGGCTCGGCCGGGGCTATGCCTGGCTTGATACCGGCACGCATGACAGCATGCTGGAGGCCGGCGAGTTCGTCCGCGCCATCGAGAAGCGCACCGGCCAGAAGGTCGCCTCGCCGGAGGAGGTCGCCTGGCGCAAGGGCTTCATCGACGACGCGCAGCTGCTCCGCATCGCCGAGCCGCTCAGCAAGAGCGGCTATGGCACCTATCTGAAGCACATGCTGGCGCATCCGTAGTGCTCAATACCGCAGCAGCGACAGCACGATCTCCACCGCGATCAGCACCAGTATTGCGGTCTCCAGCAGCTCCGCCCGCCCGCCTGCCGCCTCGCCATGAAGCGCCGTGTAGGTGTCGCGGATGATCGCCAGCTTGCGGTCGACTGCAGCACCCACATTGGGCACCCGGAACTGCTCCATCGCCGCCGCATAGACGCGGGCGAGATAGACATCCTCCGTGACCTGCAGCGCATTGTCGACGCGTTCGGTCAGCTCCGTCACCTCGGCGACCAGCGCGTGCAGCCCGCGGGCGAGCCGCGCATAGCGGCGGGAGGCGAGCAGGTTGGTCCGCCGTCGCGCCGCCTCGACCAGGCCGCGCATGCGCGGCAGCTCGTCATCCAGCATCTCGTCATAGCCGCGCAGCTCGAGCAGCTGCGCATTGGCCATCTCCAGCACATCGGCGACATCGGTCTCGCGCTGCGGCTCATGGATGAAGGCGCGGTCCCAGGTAAGCACCACCAGGTCGTCCGGGTGGTAGGAGAAGCGCTGGCGCAGCAGGTCCCGCCGCGCGCCCTCCGACAGCGGCCGCTCCTCACCGGAGAGGAGTGGCACGAGATCGAGGGTCTGTACCAGCGTCTCCGCCGTCATCGGCCGGTCGAAGGCATCGACGGTGGCAAGCAGGTAGTCCTCCTGCAGCGGCGCCTTGGTCGGGCGGTCGAGCGCCTCGGCCAGCAGGTCGCGCAACCGGCCGAGCAACCCTTCCCAGATCGGCGCCTCGGCCGCCGGGCCGACGGCACGATCCGTCCCGTTGACCAGCCCGGTGAAGGCGGCCCAGCCGAGATCGGCGGCCGGCAGCCGCAATGCCAGGGCGGCAATGCCGAAATCGTAGAGCCTGGCGCTCGCCGCGGCCGTCACCGGCCTGCCGTCCAGCGTGATGTCGATCGGCCCGAGGTCGAGCGCCAGCGGCGGCACGCCGAAGGAGACCGCCTTGGGTGAGGTGCCGACCAGCCGGCTGCGCACGCCGCTGCCCTGCGCCCGGCTGGCCCAGAGCGCTTCGGCCTGCCGCAGGTCGATCTCATACGCCAGGTCGAAGAGCCTGAGCGCCACCACCTGTCCCGACACCACCCTCGGCTCCGTCTGCAGCATCCCGCTCTCCCCGTCCTATGCTGCGGCGCTTAGCATGGGCTGACGGCCGGCGAGCGCATGGAGGGATGACGATGACGGACGAGCTGCTGGATGCGGGCAAGCGCATCAGGGGCGAGGTGATCGGCGCCGCGCGTTCGGCGGCGGCGCTGGAGGGTGCGACCGAGTTCGACCGGCCCTTCCAGGAGCTGGCGCTGCGCTATTGCTGGGGCGAGGTCTGGGGCCGTCCCGGCCTGCTGCGGCGGGACCGCAGCCTCATCAACCTCGCCATGCTGGCGGCGCTCGGCAAGCCGAATGAGCTGAGGATCCATCTCCGCGGCGCGCTGACCAATGGCGTGACACGGGCGGAGATTCAGGAGGTCTTCCTCCAGCTTTGCATCTATGCCGGCGTTCCCGCGGCGGGCGAGGCATTCCGCGTCGCCCGCGAGGTCTTCGACGAGCCTGAATTCGCGGACAAAGGCTAGGGCAAACGCCGGTCAGGTGGAAACACCTGTTCGGAGGTATTCGCTCGACAAAGCAATAAACCAGGGCGGCTTCCATGACCGAGTGCGAGCGGAAACCGCTTTAGGCCCCTCGCCGGATCGCCTCATACCCCGCTCGCACCAGCGCCGGCCCGTGCTCCCGTTCCAGCCGGCGGATGGTGAAATGCGCGGTGGCGATGCCGGAGAAATGTTCGAGAAAGGCAAGGTTCACTGCCGCCCCGCCGGCCGCGCCGATCACCGGTGCCGCCTGGGCGGAGAGCTTCACCGCGACCGGCGCCCCGAAGCGTGCCGCGATGGCGCCGAGGAAGCCCGGCAGCAGCGCGCCGAAGCCGCGGCCGACGGCGCCCTTCAGCGTCTCGGCCAGCGCGATGCGAAGGGCGAAATAGCCGCTCTCCGCCTCGTCGGCCTGCGGGTCGCGCCCGCCGAGGGCGAAGACCTTCAGGCATTCCGCCTGCACCATCGGGTCGGAAAGGTCCTCTCCCTGCTCGGCGGCAATGGTGGCGATCCGGCGGAGCAGCAGGGTGGTCGAGACCGGCAGCTCCATCAGCGTCCCGCCCAGGCCGAAGGCCCCGCCCGCAGCGCCGGAGGCGGCAAGCAGCCCACGATGCAGCCAAGCGGCGGAGAGCGGCGTCGGGTTGCGCCCGGGATCACTGCGCATGGCGGCCTGCAAGGCAGCCTCCAGCGCCCGGCGGACAGCGCCGTCCAGCAGCCGCTGCGCCGCCGCCGGCAGGCGTCGCTTCAGCGCCTCGACCGAGCCGCCGACCAGCGAGGCCAGGCGGACAGGCAGGGAGGTGCCTTCGAGGATCGCCACCGCCTCGGCGAGCGTCGCCTGGTCGTCGCTGCGGAGGCCGGCGGGGATGGGGAGGGTGGTCTCGGTCGCGCTCATGCTGGCAACAACTGCCGGGCTGGCGCCGGGTTCGCCTGGGCGGCAGGATTGCCGGACGCTGAGGGACCACAGAGATGAATGGCAACCTCGCCCCGCCCCTGATCCGCACCGCCTGCCTGCAGGACTGGCCGGGCACCGGCATGCCGGAGGTGGAGCGGCTCCCCAGGGCGGATCGGCCGGGTGCGCGAGTTTTGGCAGGTCTCGCGCCAGTAGGGCGGTTTGGATGGCCGGGCCTGGCTGGTAGGCTCGGAGCCGGCGGGGTGGGAACCGATGACGACGTGTGCGGCCTGCGGGGGCGCCCGGACTGATCGGGGATATGACATGACCTCCGATTTCGAGGGCAAGAACGCGCTCAGCCTCCGGAGCAGCACCGGCATCGGCCGGGCTACGGCCAAGCTCGCGCGTGGCGTCGCGCCCGCCCTCGTCGGCCGCGATGACGCGAAGCGCCGCGCGACGCTGGATGTGCTCCTGGGGGACGCAGTGCGCGGCGAGCGGGCCAACATTACCAACCGGGCCGACCGGGAGCGGCTTGCCGGATCGGCCTGTTCTTCGCCGCTCAGGCCGTGGCGCGCGGAACCGGCGGCGCCATCGTTAATGTCGGCTCGATGTGGGCGCACCGGGTGGTCGAGGTGACCTTCTGTCCGGCCTTGGCTGCCAGCTCGTCCAGGAAGCTTTCGACTATGAAGGCGTTGTGGGTGACGCCGACGCCGCGCCACCAGGCCGTGCGCAATCCCTTTGGCGGCTCCACCCGGACATAGTCGACATGGGCATTGGCGAAGTCGTAGGGCCCGGTCGCGCCATGCACCGCATCCGGGTCGAGGCCGTTGGCGAAGGTGGCCGGCAGCCACCGGGCCATGATGGAGGAGCCGGCGACGCGGTGGTGGAAGGCCACCGGGTTGCCCCCCACGTCCAGCCCCGCCGCCAGTCGGTCATGGTAGTAGGGGCGGTAGAGGTCGTGCTGGGTGTCCTCCTCCCGCATCCCTGGGACATGGTCAGGACGATCGCGCCGTTCGGCTCGATGCGCGCGACCGCATTGGGCTGGAACGCGGCGGGCGGGCCTGCAAGGGCCGGCTGAGCGGGATCGG
>NZ_JCACHU010000154.1:0-20420 GCF_059504005.1 Belnapia sp.
TGGCCCAACTGGAACAGGTTGCCTGCCAGCAAACTTTGCCAACCTAGAAAAAAAGCGGGCCGGTGGTGGCGGGCGTGACACCCGCGACCAGCCGGCCCGAAGTGGCGATCGGGTGCCCAACCCCAGGTTGCGGCACAGATCACTGGGAGGAGACGTCCAAGGCCACTGCCTGAACGAGGGACAGTATACGCATTCACGATAACGTGAGCATGGGCCTTTCATTAACTCACGGTCATGTGAGCTTTATGCAGCCGCTGCGGCGGCCTCCCGGGACAGGTACGCGCCATGCGCGAGCAGATTTCGTTGCAACTCTAGCAGGGGTAGCGAACGTGGCGCGACGCCGCCATCAGCCGCTAGGGCGGCGGCGATGCCGGCGGCCTGGCCGGTCAGCCAGCATTGCGGAATCTCGCGCAGGAAGGAATGGCTGGTGGCGTCGCAGGACAGGTGGCGGCCCGGGGCCAGCAGGCCGTCGATCTGCGCCGGGACCAGGGCGCCATAGGGAACCGAGATATTGGGGAAGCGCGGCGACAGCGAGGGCGAGACGCCGATCTCGTCCGGCGCCACGCTCCCGTCCCACATCGCCCGCGTCACGGCGCCGGCGCCGACCAGGCGGCGGGCGTGACGGACGCCGAGCTGGGGAGCGCTCAGCAGCGGCCAGGCGCCGGCGAAGCCGGGGGCGTGCGCCCGGTAGAAGGCCAGGTGGGCGAGCATCAGGCGGTGGCTGCGGATCTCCACCTCCGTCAGGTCGTCCACGGCGACGGCGCTGAAGCCGGTCATGCGCGGGCCCATGAACAGGGCGACATCGTTGCGCCAGGAGACGAAGGCCTTCTCGAACTGGCCATGCGCCTCCCGCCCGCGCCGCAGGAATTCGGAGAACTGCTCTGGATGCTCGGCGCGCCAGTGGAGCCAGGCCTCCATGTCGACGCCGCCGAACATCCAGCTCGTGTTCATGGCGTGGTGGATGTCGCCCTCCTCGATATCGGCGGAGGAGGCGGCGCCGGCGCGGTGGAAGATGTCTCCATCCCCCGTCGCATCCACCACGACCTTCGCCAGGATGGCGCGGCGGCCCTGCTTGCTCTCGAAGATGGCGCCGCGGACGGCGTTGCCCTCCATCACCGGCTGCGCGCCCCAGGCGTGAAAGAGAGGCTCGGCCCCGGCCTCGATCACCATCTCCAGCGCCGTCGCCTTCATCCATTCGGGATCGGCCGTGGGCGAATGGGTGACGGTGCCGTGGAAGGCGGCGGTCCGCAGCGCCCACCAGGCGGCGGTCGCGGCGTCGCGGCTGCCCCAGGCCTCCCGCGGCGGGCCGGCGATGGCATCCCGCGGCAGGCGGGAGAGGTATTCCTCGGCGAAGCCGCGGATGACAAGCCGGCCGGACCAGTCCGTCATCCGGTCGATCCAGATGACGAGGCCGCCGGTGGAGAGGCCGCCGAGATGGTTGTGCCGCTCGAGCAGCATCACCCGCGCGCCGAGGCGGCCGGCGGCGACGGCGGCCGCGGTGCCGGCGGGGCCGCCGCCGACGACCAGCACGTCGCATTCGGCATGGATCGGCACCTCCCGCGCCGGCTCGGTCAGGCTGCGGCCGGTGACGCGGGGGTGGCGGGCGAGGCCGCCCTCCACGCGGAAGGTCTCGCTTTGGAAGAAGAGGCGGCCGGCGGGGGTGTCGCTCATGCGGGCCAGCCTATGGGACGGGACATCGATACGCTACAGGGGGGCATGCGCTCCATCCTCCTTCTTCCGTTGCTGCTTGGGGCCTGCGCGGCGGCGGCGCCGGTCGCCGCGCCGCTGCCCTACCCGCCCGCGGCGCGGGAGCGGGTGGTGCGGATCGCGCTCGGCGAATGGGTGGATTGGGGCGGCGTGACGGTGGAGGCGGGGGTGCCCGGCGCCTCCACCGGCGCGGAGAGCGACCCAGCCAATTTCCCCCGCGTGCTCGCCTACTGGCGGGCCGTGCCGCAGGACGAGGGCGCGGTGGAGCGGAACCGGCGCCTCTATGCCGAGGCGATCGGCGGCGCGGCGGAGGGGGCGGGGCTGTGGCGGGAGCCCTATTGGTCGGCGGCCTTCATCTCCTTCGTCATGGCGGCGGCGGGGGTGGACCGGCGGGAGTTTCCGCCCTCCGCCGCGCATTCCGACTATGTCGATGCGCTGATCCGGGATGCGCTGGCCTTCCCGGCGGCGGCGCCCTTCCTGCCGCGCGGGCCCTTCGAGGCGCCGCCGCGGCCGGGCGACCTGCTCTGCGCCGACCGGGGGCTGGCGCCGATCGCCGACTGGCGGCAGCGGGCGGCCGATGCCGGGCGCTTCCGGCCGATGCATTGCGACATCGTGGTCCGCGCCGGGCCGGGCGCGGTCGGAGTGGTGGGCGGGAATGTGCGGGACAGCGTGACGCTGACCCGTTTCCCCGCCGATGGGGCGGGCTATCTTCTGCCGCGGCCGGCGGGGGAGCCCGTTTGGTTCGCGCTGTTCCAGAGCCGGCTGGGCCGGTTGCCGCCATGGAGTCCGCAGTCATGACCGACCTGTTCGCCCCGCTCACCCTCCGTGGCGTCACGCTCAGGAACCGCATCGGCGTCTCGCCCATGTGCCAGTATTCCTGCGCGGAGGATGGCAAGCCGACCGACTGGCACCTGCAGCACCTGCTCTCGCGCGCCGTGGGCGGGGCGGGGCTCACCATCACCGAAGCGGCGGCGGTCTCGCCCGAGGGGCGCATCTCCCCGGCCGATCTCGGCATCTGGGAGGATGGACAGGTCCCCGGCCACCGGCGGCTGGCGGAGGGGATCGCGGCCATGGGCTCCGTACCTGGTATTCAGATCGCGCATGCGGGGCGGAAGGCGAGCCGCAAGCAGGCCTGGCTGCACGGACCGGCCGAGCCAGGCTGGGTGCCGGTCGCGCCGAGCGCCGCCGCCTTCCAGGGCTATGCGGAGCCGCGGGCGCTGAGTGCGGCGGAGATCGAGCAGGTGGTGGCCGATACGGCGGCGGCGGCGCGGCGGAGCATCGCGGCCGGCTACCGCTTCATCGAGCTGCATGCGGCGCATGGCTACCTGCTGCATCAGTTCCTCTCGCCGCTCTCGAACCAGCGGAACGATGGCTGGGGCGGGGATTTCGATGGGCGGGTGCGCCTCGTCGAGGAGTGCGCACGAGCGGTGCGCGACGCGATCCCCGACGAGGTGCCGCTCTGCGTGCGCCTGTCCCACACCGACTGGGTGGAGGGCGGCTGGACGACGGCGGAGACGGTGGCGCTCTCGGCGCGGCTGAAGGCGCTCGGGGTGGACATGATCGACGTGACCTCCGGCGGGCTCGATGCGCGGCAGGCGATCCCCGTCGGGCCGGGCTACCAGGTGCCGGGGGCGGCGGCGGTGCGCGAGGGGGCCGGGGTGGCCGTCGCGGCCGTCGGGATGATCACCGAGCCGGAGCAGGCGCAGGCGATCCTCAGCGAGGGGAAGGCGGACCTGATCCTGCTGGCGCGGGCGCTGCTGCGGGACCCGTACTGGCCGATCCATGCCGCCGCGGCGCTGGGGCGCACGGAGGCGCTGCGCGTGGCGCCACAGTATGAGCGGGGCTTGGGGGTGCTCGGGGCGATGGGGCGGGATGACGAGGTGGGGGTGCCGATGAAGGCGCTGACGTGAGGCACCTCGCTTAACGAAAAGGGCGGCTTGCGCCGCCCTTTCAGCCTCCCCCATCCTGGCCCGGGAACCCGTCAGCGCCCGGTGAGGATGCGCTCCACCAGCTGCTTCGCGGTCGGGATGAAGCCGTTCGAGTAGAACGGGTCCGAGCCGAAGCGGAAGGCGTTGTGGCCGGCGAACATCAGGTTGTGCTCGAGCGCGCCGTCATGCGCCACGTCCTGCAGCGTCTTCTGGATGCAGAAGCTCCGCGGGTCGGCCTTCTTGCCGTTGTCGAAGGTGGCGCTGTGCTGGTCCCAGTTCGAGAAGCGGCAGGAGGAGAGGCAGCCCATGCAGTCAATCTGGTCCTTGACGATCTCGGCCTGCTTCTCGGGCGTCACGAAGATCAGCGTGTTGTCCGGGGTGCGCATCGCCTCGGTGAAGCCGGCGCGCTCGAAGCCGGCGACGCGGGCGCGGTCATGCGGCGTCAGCCAGACGCGGCGGCGGCGGGGGCCGACGGCGTATTCGGCGACGTGGTCGCCGACCGGCTCCTGCGTGTAGGCCACCTGGCGCTCGTTGCGGGCCTCGAGCTCGTTGAGGAACTCGTTGCGGACGGCGCTGCTGTAGAAGCCGGTCGGGGAGAAGCGCTGGAGCAGGACGTCGCCGTCCTTCAGGGTCAGCAGGCGCTGCTTCCAGGCGTCCGAGATCGGGCTCTCCTGGGTAAGGAGCGGCCGGGTGCCGAACTGGAAGGCGATCGGGCCGAGCTCGGGGTTGTCGATCCAGTCCTCCCACTCCTCCAGCCACCAGACGCCGCCGGCCATGATGATGGGCACCTCGCCCAGGCCGAATTCGCGCATCTGCTGGCGGAGCTTGAGGACGCGGGGGTAGGGATCCTCGGGCCGGAGCGGGTCCTCGGAATTGGAGAGGCCGTTATGGCCGCCGGCCAGCCACGGGTCCTCATAGACCACGCCGCCGAGCCACTCCCGCGTCTTGTTGTAGCTGCGCTTCCAGAGGGCGGCGAAGGCGCGGCCGGAGGAGACGATCGGGTAGTAGTGGACGCGGAATTCGCGGGCGATCTCGGACAGGCGGTAGGGCATGCCGGCGCCGCAGGTGATGCCGTTGATGAGGCCGCGGGCGCCTTCCAGGATGCCGCGGACGACGCGCTCGGCCCCGCCCATCTCCCAGAGAATGTTGGTGTGGATGCGGCCCTGGCCGTTGCTGCGCTCATGCGCCTCGCGGGCCTGGGCGATGCCGCCGCTGATGCCGTAGGCGACCAGCTCCTCATGCCGCTCGCGCCGGGTCTTGCCGTGATAGACTTGGCGGATGACCTCGCCATCGGCGTCGTAGCTGTCGGCATTGACGGCCGAGAAGGTGCCGACGCCGCCGCCCGAGGCCCAGGCGCCGCAGGTGGCACCGTTGGAGACGGCAACGCCCTTGCCGCCTTCGACCAATGGCAGCACCTCGACGCCGCCCATGCGGATCGCGTTGATTGCCTTCACGCCCCTGCCCTCGATTTTCTCAGTTCAAGCCGTCCGATATGGTACCGCGGGCATCGGAAGGGAGGGCCCTCCCGATGCCGTGCGGGGTCATTCCGCCGCGTCGCTGCGCTCGCGGCGCGGACGGTCGCGGTCGCGGCGCGGGCGATCGCCGCCCTCGCCCTCCTCGCGGCCCGGGCGGCGGGCGCCGACCTGGTCGGTGATGTCCGCGCCGGTGGCCTGGTCGACCACCCGCATCGACAGCTTCACCTTGCCGCGATCGTCGAAGCCGATGACCTTTACCTTCACCGCATCGCCCACGTTGACGACGTCGGTGGTGCGGTTGACGCGCTCGTTCTGCAGCTCGGAGATGTGGACGAGGCCGTCCTTGGCGCCGAGGAAGTTGACGAAGGCGCCGAAATCGGCGGTCTTCACGACCTTCCCGTTGTAGATGGCGCCGATCTCCGCCTCGGCCGTCAGGCCGCGGATCCAGTCGATGGCACGCTGCGCCTGCTCGGTGCTGGTGGCCGCGACCTTGATGGTGCCGTCATCCTCGATGTCGATCTTGCAGCCGGTCTGCTCGGTGATCTCGCGGATCGTCTTGCCGCCGGAGCCGATGACCTCGCGGATCTTCTCCTTCGGCACGTTGATCACGGTGATGCGCGGGGCATTCGCCGCCACGTCGCCGCGGGCGCCGGTCAGGCCCTTGGCCATCTCGCCGAGGATGTGGATCCGGCCGTCACGCGCCTGGTCGAGCGCCTGGCGCATGATGTCGAAGGTGATGGAGGTGATCTTGATGTCCATCTGGAGCGCGGTGATGCCCTGCTCCGAGCCGGCCACCTTGAAGTCCATGTCGCCGAGATGGTCCTCGTCGCCCAGGATGTCGGAGAGCACGGCGAAGCCGCGGTCCTCCTTGATCAGGCCCATGGCGATGCCGGCGCAGGGGCGCTTCAGCGGCGTGCCGGCATCCATCAGCGCCAGCGAGCTGCCGCAGACGGTGGCCATGGAGGAGGAACCGTTGCTCTCGGTGATCTCGGAGACCACGCGGAGGGTGTAGGGGAACTTGTCCTTCTCCGGCAGCAGCGGGCGGATGGCGCGCCAAGCGAGCTTGCCGTGGCCGACCTCGCGGCGGCCCGGACTGCCCATGCGGCCGGTCTCGCCCACCGAGTAGGGAGGGAAGTTGTAGTGGAGCATGAAGTGCTCCCGGTACTCGCCCGGCAGCGCGTCGATGATCTGCTCGTCCTGGCCAGTGCCGAGGGTGGCGACGCAGAGCGCCTGGGTCTCGCCCCGGGTGAAGAGCGCCGAGCCATGGCTGCGCGGCAGCACGCCGACCTCGGCCACGATCGGGCGCACGGTCCTGGTGTCGCGGCCGTCGATGCGCATGCCGGTCTCGAGGATGGCGTTGCGGACGACGTCGGCCTCGAGCTCCTTCAGCAGGCCCTTCGCCTTGTCGGCCTCGAGGCCCTCGGCGGCGAGCTGCTCGACCACGGCCTTCTTCGCGGCCGCGACCTTCTCCTGCCGGAGCAGCTTCTGCGTCTCCTTGTAGGCGAGGGCGATGGCGTCACGGCCGAGCTCGGCGATGCGGGTCTTGAGCGTGGTCTCGGCCTCGGAGGGCTCGACCATCGGCCAGGGCTCCTTCGCGGCGCGCTCGGCCAGCTCGATGATGCCCTGGATGACCGGCTGGAAGCCGCGGTGGCCGAACTCGACGGCGCCGAGCATGACCTCCTCGGAGAGCTCCTGCGCCTCGGACTCGACCATCAGCACGCCCTCGGCGGTGCCGGCGACGACGAGCTCGAGCTTCGACTGCTGGCGCTGCGCCGCGGTCGGGTTCAGCACGTACTGGCCGTCGATATAGCCGACGCGGGCGCCGCCGACGGGGCCGAAGAAGGGAATGCCGGAGAGGGTGAGGGCGGCGGAGCAGCCGACCAGCGCCACCATGTCCGGGTCGTTCTCGAGGTCATGCGACAGGACGGTCGCGATCACCTGGACCTCGTTGCGGAACCCGTCCGGGAAGAGCGGGCGGAGCGGCCGGTCGATCAGGCGGGAGACCAGCGTCTCGTGCTCGGAGGGACGGCCCTCGCGCTTGAAGAAGCCGCCGGGAATCTTGCCCGCGGCGAAGGCCTTCTCCTGATAGTTCACGGTGAGGGGGAAGAAGTCCTGGCCCGGCTTCACGTTGCGGGCGCCGACCACGGTGCAGAGCACGATGGTGTCGCCGAGGCGGGCCATGACCGCGCCATCGGCTTGCCGGGCGATCTTGCCCGTCTCGAGGGTCAGGAGCTGGCCGCCCCAGGCGATATCCTTGCGGTAGTAGTTTTCGAACATGCGTCGTTCCTTGGCCGGGCGCGAGCGCCGGCATGGTGGAGGACCGGAAGCGCCATCGGGGCGGTCCGGGGTGCGACGCGGAGGGTGGCAGTCTGGCCGTTCGTTCTCGGCGCTTCGGGCTGCATGGAGTGCGAGACTTCCGCCAGGGAGGGGGGAGGAAGGCCGCCCCCGTTGCCGGGGATCCATGTGGCCGGAAACGCCGTGGCCGCCCCAATCGTCTCGGGGGGGGTGGCGGCTGTCCTGTCAGCCCGCCGCGTGCGGCGGTCGGCCGACTTGCCCGCCACAAGGGGCAGGCTTCGGCCTCACGGGGGTGATATGGCCCGGTTGCGCCGGGATTACTACGGAAATTTTCAGCCGGACCGCTCGCGGCACCGCCTCAGGTGCCCTTCCGTGGCTTTGCCACGGAAGGCGTGCCGAAGCCTTGGGAGCATAGGGAAAACCCGGGGCCCCCGCGGCGCCGCGAAGCGGTGTCGTGGGGAGTATTTAGCGGCGCAGGCCGAGGCTGCCGATGAGGCGCTCGTAGCGGCCCTGGTCCTTCTTCTTCAAGTAGTCCAGCAGGCCGCGCCGCTGGCCGACCAGCACGAGCAGGCCGCGCCGGCTGTGGAAGTCCTTGGCGTGGATCTTGAGGTGCTCGGTGAGGCCGCTGATTCGCTCCGAGAGGAGGGCGATCTGCACTTCCGGGCTGCCGGTATCGCCCGGCTTGGTCGCATACTGGCCGATGAGCGCCTGGCGGCGCTCCGCACTGACTGCCGACATCGGGTTGTTCTCCATATTGGCCGCCCCCTTCCGGGGGTTCGGCGGTTCACGCGACCGGCTGCAGACCTTCCTGCGAGACCAGGCGCTCCGCCCGCATCAGGCCGGAGTCCAGGCGGCAGAGCCCCACGAACCGCTCCCCCGCCATGGCACGCACCAGGCCCCCATCGGGGTTGGCGGCGCCCGGAATGCGGCCCATGAGGTCGACCAGGCTGAAGGCCTGGCCCTGCAGGAGCCGCATGGCCTCCGCCTCGGTGAGGGCCAGCGCCGGGATGTCGGCCAGCGCGGTCGCCACGGGAAGGAGAAGGTCCGGGGAAGGAGGCGGCGTATCGCCGGAACCGCCGAGCTTGTCCAGCGGAATTGCGGCGGATTCGAGGAATGGGCCGACCCGCATGCGCCGGAGCGTGGCGATGTGGCCGACCGTGCCGACGGCGCGCGCCAGGTCCCGCGCCAGGGAGCGCATGTAGACGCCCTTGCCGCTTTCGACGAGAAAGACGGCGGTATCGGCATCGGGCCGGGATTCCAGCTCGAACCGGTCGACCCGGGCGGGGCGGGGCTGGAGCTCGACGATCTGGCCCTCGCGGGCGAGGTCGTAGGCGCGCTCGCCGCCGAGCTTGATCGCCGAGTAGATCGGCGGGACCTGCATGATGTCGCCGATGAAGCTCCCAAGGGCGGCGCGGATGGCCTCGTCGGTCGGGCGGGCCTCGGAGGTGCCGATGGTCTTGCCGTCGGCGTCGTCGGTGTCGCGCAGGTCGCCGAAGCGAAGCGTGAAGCGGTAGGACTTGGTGCCGTCCATGACATAGGGGACGGTCTTGGTCGCCGTGCCCAGGGCGATGGGCAGCACGCCGGTCGCCAACGGGTCCAGCGTGCCGCCATGGCCACATTTCTGCGCATCGAAGGCGCGCTTCACGCGGGCGACGACGTCGGTGGAGCCGATGCCGGAGGGCTTGTCGACGATCAGCCAGCCATCGACCACCTGGCCCTTCGGCTTGCGGTGGCGGTGGTGGCGGGGCTTGTTGGCGGGCATCTACAGGGCCTCGGCTGGGACGGGGCGCGGGCGGCCATTGGCATCGAGCGCGACGAAGGTGAAGACGGCGGAGGTGACGCGGACCGATTCCTCCGTGACCTGGCTGCGGCGCCAGGCCTCGACCCGGATGCGGAGCGAGGTGCGGCCGGTCGAGACCACCTCGGCGTAGAGGCTGACCTCGTCGCCGACCTTGACCGGGGCGTGGAAGCTCATCGCCTCCACCGCGACCGTTGCGCAGCGGCCATGGGTGCGCCGGCCGGCGGCGTTGCCGGCGGCGAGGTCCATCTGCGACATCAGCCAGCCGCCGAAGATGTCGCCGGCCGGGTTGGTGTCGGCCGGCATGGCGATGGTGCGGATGCGCGGCTCGCCCGCAGGTCGGCCCTCGCTCACGCCTCCTCCTCCGGCTTCGGGGCGAGGTCGCGGGCGACCTCGGGCTGGCGCAGCGCGCGGTCGATCTGCATGGCGTAGTCGAGCGCCGTGTCCTGCTGGAAATGCAGGTCGGGTGCGGCGCGCAGCCGGACGGACTTCGCCACCTGCGTCCGCAGCCAGGGGGCGACGCGACGGAGGGCGCGCATCTGCGCCTCCGGCAGCTCCCGCCCGAGGCCGCTGACGAAGGCGGTCATGTGCTTCAGGTCGGGGGAGGCACGGACCTCCGTCACCGTCACATGCAGGCCGGCGAGATCCGGGTCGCGGAAATCGGCCCGGGCGAAGACGGTGGAGAGGGCGTGGCGCACCTCCTCGGCGACGCGCAGCTGGCGCTGGGAGGGACCGGCGGCAGGGCCGGCGGAATGCTTGGGCATGTCGTTCCTCTTTGGGGGTTGGAACCCTCTGGAAAAGCGAAGGGGCGCGGCACCCTGCGGCGCCGCGCCCCCGAGCAGGGTGGAAGCGGCGCCTTAGGTGGCGGCGACCATCTCCGTCTCGTAGCACTCGATCTGGTCGTCGACGCGGATGTCGTTGTAGTTGGCGAAGCTCATGCCGCACTCGTAGCCATTGGCCACCTCGCGGACATCGTCCTTGAAGCGGCGGAGCGTGGACAGCTCGCCCTGGTGGATGACCACGCCGTCGCGCAGCAGGCGGACGCCGGCACCGCGCTTGACCACGCCCTCGGTGACGCGGCAGCCGGCCACATTGCCGATCCGCTTGACCTCGAAGACCTGGAGGATCTGGGCGTAGCCCAGGAACTTCTCGCGCTGCACCGGGGCGAGCTTGCCCTTGTACAGCTTCTCGATGTCGTCCGAGACCTCGTAGATAATCGAGTAGTAGCGGATGTCGACGCCGTCGCGCTGCGCCATCTCCCGCGCCTGGGTGGTGGCGCGGACGTTAAAGGCGACGATGACGGCGCCCGAGGCCTTGGCGAGCTGGACGTCGCTCTCGGTGATCTGGCCGACCGCCGAGTGCAGCACGCGCACGCGCACCTCCTCGTTGCCGAGCCGGCCGAGGGTGACGCCGATCGCCTCCGCCGAGCCCTGGACGTCGGCCTTGACGACGACGGCGACTTCCTTCTGCTCGCCGAGCTGCACGCGGGCCAGCATCTCGGCCAGCGTGCCGCGGCCGGCCGTGGCCGCCGCCGAGGACTTCTCGCGCAGCTTCCGCTGGCGGAACTCGGAGATCTCGCGCGCCTGGGTCTCGTCCTCGACCGCGACGAAGGGCTCGCCGGCCGTCGGCACGCCGCCAAGGCCGAGGATCTCGATCGGCAGGCTGGGGCCGGCCACCTTCAGCTGGCGGGCCTTGTCGTCGAGCATGGCGCGGACGCGGCCCCATTCGGAGCCGGCGACCACGATGTCGCCCGTGTGCAGCGTGCCCTTCTGGACCAGCACCGTGGCGACGGGGCCGCGGCCACGGTCCAGCCGGCTCTCGATCACGGTGCCCTCGGCCGCGCGGTTCGGGTTGGCCCGGAGGTCGAGCAGCTCGGCCTGCAGGGTGATGGCCTCGAGCAGCTTGTCGAGGTTCAGCTTCTGCGTGGCCGAGACCTCGATCTCCTGGGTCTCGCCGCCGAGGCTTTCCACCACGATCTCGTGCTGCAGCAGCTCCTGCCGCACGCGCTCGGGGCGGACGCCCGGCTTGTCGATCTTATTGATGGCAACAATGATCGGGACATTCGCCGCCTTGGCGTGGTTGATCGCCTCGATGGTCTGCGGCATCACGCCGTCATCCGCCGCGACGACCAGCACGACCATGTCCGTCACCGAGGCGCCGCGCGAGCGCATGGCGGTGAAGGCCGCATGGCCCGGCGTGTCGATGAAGGTGACCTTGGAGCCGTCTGGCACCGTCACCTGGTAGGCGCCGATATGCTGGGTGATGCCGCCGGCCTCGTGGGCGGCGACATCGGCCTTGCGCAGCGCGTCGAGCAGCGAGGTCTTGCCGTGGTCGACATGGCCCATGATGGTGACGACGGGCGGGCGCGGCTGCAGGTCCGCATCCACGTCGGTCGCGCCCTCGATGCCAAGCTCCACGTCGCTCTCGCTGACGCGCTTCACCCGGTGGCCGAACTCCTGCACCACCAGCTCGGCGGTGTCGGCGTCGATGCTCTGGGTCAGCGTCGCCATGACGCCCATGCGGAACAGCGCCTTCACCACCTCGCCGCCACGGGCGGCCATGCGGTTGGCGAGCTCCTGCACGGTGATGGTCTCCGGCAGCACCACGTCGCGCACCACGCGCTCGGTGCCGGCACGGAGGCGGGCGAGCTCCTGCTGGCGGCGCTCCCGCTCGCGGGCGCGGCGCATGCTGGCGATGGAGCGGCTGCGGTCGTCCTCGCCCTCGATCGCGGCCTGCACGTCGATGCGGCCGCCGCGGCGGTCGGCGCCGCCGAGGCTCTTCTTGACCGCGGCGAGGGCGGGCTTCTTGGCCGGGGCGACGATGCCGCCCGGGCGGCGGGCGGCGGCGCGGCGCGCCTCGTCCTCCTCCTCGGCGGTGCGGGCGCGGAGCGAGAGCTTGGCCGCGGGCGTTGCGGCGCCGGGCGCGGCCGGTGCGGTACCGGCCGGACGGCGGGCGGCAGCGATCTGCGCCGGGGTCAGGGACGGCTTGGCCACGGGAGCGGCGGGCTGGGCCGGGGCAGCGGCGGCAGGCGCCGCCGGGGCCTCATCGGCCGGGGCGGCGGGCTGCTGCGGGGCGACGGCGGCGGCGATGGCGGCCTTGCGGGCCTCCTCGGCACGGCGACGCTCCTCCTCGGCCTGGAGGCGGGCTTCCTCCTCGGCGCGGGCAGCGGCCTCCTCGGCCTCGCGGCGCTCCTCCTCCTCGCGGCGGCGGGCCTCCTCGGCGGCGGAGCGGACCATCAGGGCCTGACGCTCACGCTCCTCGCGCTGGCGCTGGGCCTCGAGGCGGCGCTGCTCCTCCAGCACGCGCTGGCGGGTGGCGAGCTCGGCCTGGGTGAGGGGGCGGCCGCCGGCCGGGGCGGCCGCGGGGCGCGGGGCGGCCGGCGGGCGATTGCCCGGCGGGCCGCCCGCGGGGCGGGGGCCGGCCGCAGGTGCCGCGGTGCTGGCAGCGGGCGTGGGGGCGGCCGGGCGGGTGCCCGGCGTCACCACGCGCTTCTTCACCACCTCGACCTGGACGGTCTTGCTGCGGCCATGGCTGAAGCTCTGGCGGACGCTGCCCGCATCCACCGTCTTGCCCAGTTCCAGGCGGCCACCGGCCGGCCGGAGGCTCAGCCTGCTCTTCGCCGCATCCTGGTCGTTCTGGTCACTCATGCGCTGATCCGAACCCGATCCGTCTGACGTCATTGCCGTCCGTTCACTGCCGACGCGAGGCTTCGCGCCGGAAAAACCTAATTCGCCGCCGTGCCGGCCATGCCGGCAAGCCGTGCGGCCTCGACCTCGATGGCCTCGGCCAACCGCCCTGGCGCGATGGCCACATGGACGGCCTGGTCCCGGCCGAAGATGCCGCCGAGCATATCGGCCGGCAATGGCGCCACGACCGGCAGCCCGAACCCGCCGACATGCCTGGCCCGTTCCCTTGGGCTGCCGTCGGAGGCTTCCACCAACAGCCCGGCCTTGCCGGACCGCATCCATTCCCGCACCGAATCCCGGCCGCAGATGGCCTGTCCGCCGCGCCGGGCGAAGCCGACGAGATCGCGGAGACGGCGCCTGAGGCCATCCTCGATCCGCGCACGAAGGTCAGGGGGCGGGTTCACGGTGCCGCGAGCCGCCCTGGAGAAGGCGCCGCGCGTCAGGGCGCGTTCTAACACATCGGCCTTGGCCGACAACCACATTCCCCGGCCCGGCAGCTTGCCGGCCAGATCGGGAACCAGTTCGCGGTCGGGCCCGAGCACGAAGCGGATCATCCGCTCCTTCGGCAGGCTCTCCCGCGTGACGATGCAGCGGCGGAGCGGGCCACGCTCGGCCTCCTCCGCCTCACCGGCTACCGCCGGCTCATGCTGGGGGGCCGTCTGCATTCGTGCCGTCCTCGGCGAACCAGTGCTCGCGCGCCGCCATGATGACGGCGTTGGCCGTCTCCTCGTCCATGGCGTCGGCGCCGACGATCTCGATCAACTCGTCGGAGGCGAGGTCGGCCAGGTCGTCCAGCGTCTTCACCCCCTTCTCGCCGAGCGCCACAAGCTGGGTCGGGGTGAAGCCGCCGATCTCGGCAACCGCATCCTCGACGCCCATCTCGCGCCGCTTCTCGTCCAGCTCCACGTCGCGGCGCTCGAGCCAGGATTCGGCGCGGCGCTTCAGCTCCGCGGCGACGCTCTCGTCGAAACCCTCGATGCCCGCCAGCTCCTCGTCCTCGACCGAGATGATGTCCTCGACCGAGGCGAAACCCTCGGTCACCAGCAGCCCGGCGATGACATCATCGACGTCCAGCGCCTCGACGAAGAGGCCGGAGCGCTTGCGGAATTCCTCCTGCCGCCGCTCCGATTCCTCGGCCTCGGTCAGGATGTCGATGTCCCAGCGGGTGAGCTGCGAGGCGAGGCGGACATTCTGGCCGCGACGCCCGATGGCCAGCGACAATTGGTCGTCCGGCACGACGACTTCAACCCGCCGCGCCTCGTCGTCGAGCACGACCTTGGTGACCTCGGCCGGGGCCAGGGCATTGACGACGAAGGTCGCGTTGTCGCCGGACCAGGGAATGATGTCGATCTTCTCGCCCTGCAGCTCCTGCACCACCGCCTGGACGCGGCTGCCGCGCATGCCGACGCAGGCGCCGACGGGATCGATGCTGCTGTCGCGCGAGATCACCGCCATCTTGGCGCGGCTGCCTGGGTCGCGCGCCACCGCGCGGATCTCGATGATGCCGTCGTAGATCTCGGGCACTTCCTGGGCGAAGAGCTTGGCCAGGAAGCCCGGATGGGTGCGACTGAGGAAGATCTGCGGGCCGCGCGGCTCCTCCCGCACGTCGTAGATGTAGGCGCGCACGCGGTCGCCGTTCTTGAAGGCCTCGCGCGGGATGGTCTCGTCGCGGCGGAGCAGGGCCTCGGCGCGGCCGAGATCGACCATCAGGTTCCCGTACTCGGTGCGCTTCACCGTGCCGTTGATGATCTCACCGACGCGGTCCTTGTACTCGTCGAACTGCTTCCGCCGCTCGACCTCGCGCACGCGCTGGACGATGACCTGCTTGGCGGACTGTGCGTTCACCCGGCCGAAATCGATCGGCGGCAGCGGGTCGATGATGAACTCGCCGGCCTGGATGCCGGGCTTGATCTTCTGGGCGATGCGCAGCGGGATCTGCGTCGCCTCGTTCTCGACCGGCTCCTGGTCGACCACCTCGGTCCAGCGGGAGAGGCGGACCTCGCCGTTCTTGCGGTCGATGACGGCGCGGATGTCCTTCTCGTGCCCGTACTTGGCGCGGCCGGCCTTCTGGATGGCCTCCTCCATCGCCTCCAGCACCTCGTCGCGCTCGATCATCTTCTCGCGGGCGACGGCATCGGCGACCTGCAGCAGCTCCGGGCGCGCGATGGTGATATCGACGGCCATGGCGCTAGTTCCTCCTGGGCAGCGTGGGGACTTCGGCGGCCGGTTCCCCGGCATCCGTGTCGTCTTGTTGGTCGGGGAGGCCAGCCGCGGCGGCGGTGGCCTCGATCAGGGCGTCGGTCAGCACCAGCTTGGCACGGCGGATGTTGCCGCGCGGCACGGCGATGTCGGTGCCCTCCTCGAGGCGCATGCGGGCGGTCTCCGCATCGGCGCCGAGGATGGTGCCGCGGAAGCGGCGGCGGCCGTCCTGCGGCACCAGCAGCTCCATCGTGGCGAGATGGCCGGCGTAGCTCACCCAATCCTTGGTGCGGGTCAGCGGGCGGTCGATGCCGGCGGAGGAGACCTCGAGCGACCATTCGCCCTTGATCGGGTCTTCGACATCCAGCACGGCGCCGACGGCGTGGCTGATCGCCTCGCAATCCTCGACGCGGAAGGGGGCGCCGTCGGCGCGGTCGGCCATGATCTGCACGACCGGGCGCTCCTTGCCGCTGACCTGCACGCGCACGAGCTCGTAGCCCATATGCTCGATGGTGGGCGCCACCGCATCGGCGATGCGGGCCTCGAGGCCTTCGTGCTGCGGGCGTTCGGTCGGCAAAAACAAAAAAGGCGGCCTGTGAAGGCCACCCCCCTGAGAGCGGATGAGGTTAACTGCCAGGATTATAGGCACCGGGCAGCTTGGGTGCAAGCGGCGCTGCGCAGGGCGGCGGCGAGGGCGGCTGCGGCCTCCCGAGCGGCCTGGCGGACGCCCGCCTCCGTCCAGTGGATGCCGTCGAGGCCGGGGATGATGGCCGCCATCGCGCCGCCGGAGGGCAGGCCGAAGCCGGCCTGGGCGGCGCGGATCGCCTCCGCCTGGCGGGCCAGGGCCGGGTCGAGGGGCTGGCGGCGGGCGAGGCCGGGCAGGAGCATCGCCAGCCTGCCGCTGCCGAGCAGGGTGGTGCGGCCGAGCAGCGGCGGGAGCGGCGCGAGCAGGACCGGCATTCCCGGCGAGCCAGCACGGAGGGTGCCGATGACGGCGGCAAGGCGCTCGGCATAGGCCTCGGGCGGCGTGCCGATGAGCACATCCGTGGTGCCATGAGCGAGGATGAGCGCGGCGGAGGCGGGCATCGCTGCCACGCGCTGCAGCCGCGCGCCGGGCCGGGTGGCCGGGTCCGCGAGCATGGCGGCGCTGCTGTCGCCCCAGGCGGCATTGACCAGGCCGAGCGGGAGGCCAGGGCCGAGATGGCGAGCCAGTTCGGCGAGCAAGATGCGGGCCCCGAGCGGGGCGATCGCCGTGGTCCAGCCCGCTGCCTCGTCGGGGAGCATGGCGGCGAGGGGCGGCGCGGGCGGATCGTCGGGGCCGGCGGGGAAGGCGCCGGCCGCCGCCGGCGCGGTGGCGAAGAGCGAGCTCGCCTGAGACTGCCCGGTGACGATCACGACGAGGCCGATGGCGAAGCGGCCGCCGACCGGGGTCGTGGCGCCGTCCGCCTCGCGGCGCAGGAGGCGGTACCAGCCGCCGGGCGGCAGGCTACCCTCCGGGGCTGCGGTCACCTCGCCGGCCTCGTTCTCGACGGAGAGCCCTGGGGAAAGGCGCGGCCCCTCCCCGAGCGGATAGACCTGGTTGGGCGCCGGCTCGGCCGCGGCGGCCGAGGCCGCGAACCAGGCCAGGGCGAGAAGGACGCAGGGCCGAAGCATCAGCCGCGCCGCGTCAGGCTCCAGTAGAGCGGGCTGCGGCCCTCGCGCAGCGCCTTGGCCTCGTAGCGGGTGCCGGGCCAGCCCTCGGGACGGGCGGTCGCGGGCGAGGGCACGTCGAAGAAGCTTTGCGCCGCCATCACCTCCGCCACCCAGCCCTGGTAGGTCGGGTCGTCGCTGGCGATGCGCCATTCGGCGCCGGGCCGGAGGACGCGGGCGACGAGCGGCAGCAGGGTCGGGTTCACGAAGCGGCGCTTGGCGTGGCGGGCCTTCGGCCAGGGGTCGGGGAAGAGAAGGAACAGGCGGTCGAGCGCGCCCTCCGGCAACAGGCCGAGCAGGTGGCGGGCATCCTGCGGCCAGAGGCGGAGATGGCCGGGCAACGGGGCGGTCGCTTCCTCGCCCTCGGGCACCAAGGTAGTCAGCAGCGAGCACAGGCCGTTCTCGAAGACCTCGGAGGCGATGTAGCCGACATCCGGGTTGGCCCGGACCTGCGCCAAGCTGTGCTCGCCCCCGCCGAAGCCGACCTCGAGCCAGAGCGCCTCGACCGGGGTGGCGAAGGCCGCGCGCGGGTCGGCCGCCTGCTCCGGCGAGAAGCGGAGGCGGGGCAGCGTCTCCTCCAGCAGGCGCTGCTGGCGGGGGCGGAGCGGATGGCCGCGGCGGCGACCATAGAGCCGGTCGGGGATGCCCTCGGCGAGAGGGGGGCGGTCGGCGGTCATCGGCGATCCTGCCATGAAAAAGGGGTGGTGCCGCGGCACCACCCCCAAGGTCCGGGCCCGGTCCGGAGTTAGCGGCCGAAGGCGCGCTTCAGTTCCGGCGCCAGGATGTCCGTGCGCTCCCAGGTGAAGGTGTCGCGCGCTACATCGGGCGTCCGGCCGAAATGGCCATAGGCGCTGGAGGGGACGTAGATCGGCCGGTTGAGGCGCAGCATCTCGCGGATGCCGCGGGGGGAGAGGTTCACCATCTCCTGCACCACGCTCGCCAGCTTCGCCTCGTCGATATCCTTCCCCGTGCCGTGCAGGTCGAAATAGACCGAGAGCGGCTTGGAGACGCCGATGGCGTAGGAGACCTGGATGGTGCAGCGGTCGGCGAGGCCCGCCGCCACCACGTTCTTCGCCACGTAGCGGGCGGCATAGGCGGCCGAGCGGTCCACCTTGGTCGGGTCCTTGCCCGAGAAGGCGCCGCCGCCATGCGGGGCCGCGCCGCCATAGGTGTCGACGATGATCTTGCGCCCCGTGAGGCCGGCATCGCCGTCCGGGCCGCCGATGACGAACTTGCCGGTCGGGTTCACGTAGAACTCGGCCTCTGGCACCTCCCAGCCGGCGGGGAGGACGTCGCGGACGATGGGGCGCAGTAGCTCCTTGATCTCGGCCTGCTCCATGCCCTCGTCATGCTGGGTCGAGATGACGACGCAGGTGACGCCGGCGGGCTTGCCGTCGACATAGCGCAGCGTGACCTGGGACTTGGCGTCGGGCTGCAGGCCGCGGGCGCGCGCATCGCCGGCGCGGCGGTACTCGGCCATCCTGTGCAGGATGTTGTGCGCGAAGGTGAGCGGGGCGGGCATCAGCTCCGGCGTCTCGTTCGTTGCATAGCCGAACATGATGCCCTGGTCGCCGGCGCCCTCGTCCTTGTTGCCGGCCGCGTCGACGCCGACGGCGATGTCGGCGGACTGGGCGTGCAGGTGGCATTCGAAGGCGGCGTTGCGCCAGGAGAAGCCTTCCTGGTCGTAGCCGATATCCTTCACCGCGGCGCGGACGAGGTCTTCCAGCAGGCCGGGGGTGACGCTCTCCGGCCCGCGGGTCTCGCCGGCGAGGACGATGCGGTTGGTGGTGACCAGCGTCTCGCAGGCCACGCGCGCATAGGGGTCAGCCGAGAGGAAGGCGTCGAGCACCGTGTCGGAGATCCGGTCGGCGACCTTGTCGGGGTGGCCTTCGGACACGGATTCGGAGGTGAAAAGGTAGTCGCCCTTGTCGCGCATGGCTTGGTTCGGCCTCTTGTCGCGGATGACGGTCCGGCATACCCCGGCCTGGCTGACCCCGATCGGGGCGCGCGTGTGTCGCAGGCGGGGGGCAGGGGGTCAAGCGGAAGGGGCAGGATCCACTACACGGCTTGTTGCAACGGCGTTCATGCCATGCCGAGGACGTGCCGCATGTCGTAGAGGCCGGGCGGGCGGCCCTGGAGCCAGAGCGCGGCGCGGACGGCGCCCGTCGCATAGGCGCGGCGGTCGAAGCTGCGGTGGGTCAGGATGATCTGCTCGGCGCCCGCGGCAAAGATCACGCTGTGCTCGCCGACCACCTGGCCGCCGCGCAATGCCGCGAAGCCGATGGTGCCGGTGCCCCGCGCGCCGCCATGCCCGTCGCGGCCGCTCTCGGTTCCGGCCTCCTCCAGGGTGGTGCCGCGGCCGCGGGCGACGGCGCGGCCGAGGGCGACGGCGGTGCCGGAGGGGGCGTCCACCTTCTGGCGATGGTGCATCTCAAGGATCTCGGCATCGTATTGCGCACCCGGCAGGGCGGCGGCCATGCGCTCGGCCATGGCGAGGACGAGGTTCACGCCCGTGGCGAAATTGGCGGCATAGACGATGGGGATACGGCGGGCGGCCTCGGCCAGCGCCGCCTCCTGCGCGACGGAGAGGCCGGAGGAGCCCAAAACAAGGGGAATGCCCGCAGCCAGCGCCGCGGCGGCATGCGCCTCGGCGGCAGCGGCATGGGTGAAATCGATGACGACCTCGCTGGCGGCGAAGAGCGGCGTCGGGTCCTCGCCGCGGCGGAGGCCGCCCGCGAGGGTGGCGCCGGCGGCGGCGACTTCCTCGGTGAGGAGGCGGCCCATGCGGCCGGTGATGCCGGCGATGCCGATGCGGAGGGACATGCCGGCAGTCTGGCCGGGCGGCCGGCGCCCGTCCAGATGGTCAGGCCCGGGGGTTAGGGGCACGGCACGCAATAATTTTCCCAGGTTTACCGGGCAGGTGCGGTAAAATCGGCATCGCGTCCCACGACCTTGGCGCGGAGGTGATCATGGCTGCCTCTGTTCTGCATCAGTGCGGCTGCGCTGCCTGTCGCTCACGCCAGCCCCATCCCGATCAGCTGCTGCATCGGCAGATCAACCTGCTGATCAGCCGCCTGGATGAGCAGCAGCGTCGCTGGTTTGCCGCCGTTGAGGCCACCCGCCAAGGTCACGGCGGAGTGCAACGGCTTGCCGAGATCACGGGGCTGGACCGGCACACCATCGCGCGTGGCCAGCGCGAACTGGCCTCTGGCCTGGCGGACCGTACACCGGAGCGCATTCGACGCCAAGGCGCCGGGCGCCCGGCACGTGAAAGGCAGGATGCTGGGCTCACCACGGCACTGGAAAACCTGCTGGAGCCTGAGACAGCCGGTGATCCCATGGGGAAGCGCACCAAAGGCAAGCGCCGCTCGCTGCGACAACTCAGCGAAGCGCTAAGCGCTGCAGGCCACCCGGCGAGCCGACCAACAGTGGCCCGGCTGCTGCGTGAGCTCGGCTACTCGCCGAAGGCCAATACCAGATGCGGTGAGACGCGCAGCGCGCCTGAACGCAATGCGCAGTTTGAGCACATTGCTGAAGAGCGCCGACGGTTCGAGGCTGCGGGTGCACCGGTCATCAGCGTTGATTCGAAAAAAAAACTAGGTCGGCAAAGTTAGCTGGCAGGCGAGTTGTTCGAGATCGGCCA
>NZ_JCACHU010000155.1:0-20342 GCF_059504005.1 Belnapia sp.
CGAAGACACCCCCAGCCTCAGCTGAGGGCGGCAAGGGTCCGTAGACGCCGCTTACCGTGGACCTTCGCCTCTGCGCGCCGCCCACAACTTCGCCCGACGGCTGATGACTCTACGCGGCGCCTCGCCCTACGAAGCTATCTGCTTAGTCTGGCAGAAGAACCGCCCAGGTTCATCCATGACACGCACCACCAAAATTTAAGACCAAACATCTAGAGGTCGGCTAGACCGTGGCTCACAGCCCTGCCCCCTGACTCGAGTCCGGTTCAGCATCCGCTAAGGGGCGCGTACCTAGTCTACATTCTTGGACGAGCGCCACCTCGAAGGTGAGCGGCCGTGCCGCTCCCTCGGCCGCTGCCCAATGGTCAACAGTAGCCTTGAGAGCTACGCCATCCACGGCCTGCAGCGCCGCGGCGAGCGCCACGCTGGCCACCGCGCCCGACGCCCCGATCCTGCCCCAGGCCGCCGCTCGGCCCAGTTCGAGCGTGGCCGCAAAGGCGATCAGGGTCATGCCAGCCCGGTGAACCCCGCAAGTTGACTGAGGTGGCTCCAGACGTAGTGGGGGTCGGCTGCTTACTCGGCGAAGGCTGCAGGTGCGTCGGCCGGGTCGACACCGAGCGGGTGCAGCAGCGTGGAGACGAACAGCAACACCGCACTGACCGGGGCAGCGACGGCGCCGACGCGCGCGAGCGGCCGGATGGTGTCCATCGGCGTGTTTTCAGCAGCTTGGACGACGCCACACTCAATGCCAGGATCGCCGTGGTACCAGTTCCCCGTGCACAGCAATCGCTGGTAAGGGTGCGCCTGTGTTTCATCTCGACGATGGCCTAAGCGGCCTGCCTTGCAGCCGCTGCGAGTTCTGCACCGAGGAAGGCTGCAATAGCACCGGGACCGGACCGGTCATTGCCGGTCAACCCTGCCTTCGCCTCTGCTTCAGGGTTATAATTTGTATTGGTGTTGACGTCGTAAACCAGCTGCCGCCCTTCGCTTCCCCGAATAAACTCGATTCCAGCCACCTCGGTGCCATTGGCAGCGAGGAATGCTTCCAGCCTACGACGCAGCCCGGCATCGACGCCGTCCTCAAGCATGCGGAAACGAGGAGCCGGAGCCACCGCTGGGCTCGGTCCGGTGTCCACGGCACAGACCTCAGCCGGGCACAGCTCGAAGCCTGCCGAGGTGTCTACCTCGACGGCATAGAGGAAGCGGCTGCCGACGAATTCCGCCCGCGTGATGACCGGCCGCTCGGCCCGCACATACTCCTGCAATAGCCACGGCCCATCGGCAGGATGCTCGTCATCTGGGAGAGCGTGTAGGTAGACCTCCAGCGCGTCCAGCCCTGGGAACAATCGCACGCCGAGCCCCTTCCCGCCGCGATTGGGTTTCAGAATCAGCGGCTCACCGAAAAAGTGCTCGCGGGCCGCGGCGAGGATGCGTTCGGGTCCACCGAGCACCAGTACGGTGCGCGGCACTGTGACACCGGCGGCTTCGAGCGCCGCGTACTGCCGCACCTTGCTGATCTCCAGGTCGAGGGCGCGGGGGCCGTTCACCACCCGCCTGCCGTGGCGCGTGAGCCAAGCAAGGACCCCAGCCGTGAGCTCGGCGGCGTAGCGATGCCCCCGCGTGTGCGAAGAGGCGCTCATACGGTTGTAGAAGACCCCCTCAGGTGGTGCAGCGGCGAGATCGAAGGCGCCGCCGGAGAGGTCCCATTCCGTCCAGGGCAGCCCGCGCTGCTCGAATGCTTCGGCTAGAGGCGGCAGCCAGGCCGGATTTTCGTGGATGATGTGGATGCGGTGCATGGCGCGGGATCGTTCCTTGATTCCAGGGGCGGCACTCGGGCGCGCCAGGTGTGCTGAAAGCCGCCTAGGGCGGCTGGTTCCAGCGCGATGGGCAGGACCGGCACGCTCTCCCGTGTGGAGGCTTTGCCAGCTTTGTATGCGCCTCGCTCAGGGCACGTTCTGCACGAGACCTTGTACCGAGGCAATTCGGCCATACGCCCTATGCCGGTGACGATCTACGAAGGACTGTCGCCGGTAGATTGGCGGTCCCGCTGTGGCAGAACGCCTGATGCCCGTGCTCACCCGGCGAACGCGCTCCTGGAGGCTGGACGTCCTCGACAACAATCTGCTCTTGAGCCGCTGGCTTGGCACGGGCGTGTTCGATACGTGGAGCACAGTGGCCAGTGAAGAGCATGTCCGCGAGGTCGTCCGGTCCACGCGGACAGAGGCTGTCCCCGAAACTGCCCCTAAAGCCAACGTAAGCATTCCTCGCACGCCGGTCGTTCTCGGTGTGACGATCTGCGTGCGACAGGGCACAGAGACGGCGCATCTGAACTACGGGCACGAAAAGATCACGGACCGAGGCGCGGTGCTGCCCTTCGACAGAGGCCCGGCATGGCAGAAAACGTATGCGGCAACCCGGAACCGGCCTCTCTGCTTAGTTAACTGCGAGGCTTTGGACCCGCGTCCTCGGCCGGTCAGGAGGGTAGCATGGCGAATCCGTGGACGAAGAAGAACCCGTTGCTGAGCATGATGCTAAGCGGTGCGAATGCATGGGCTGGAGCCGCCCGCGGTCTCATGACTGCCCAACCCAAGCGACAACAATCGGCGGCTATGTGCGAGGGTGCCCAACAGGTGACCGGGTTCTGGATGGCATCGATGACCGGCGGAACGCCCAAGACTCGAAAGAAAAAGCGAACCTGAGGTACGGGCGATATGCAACCTCTACAGCATGACCAGCAACCAGTGCGCGATCATTGGGCTTACCCGGGCCACGAGCGACCGCACCGGCAACCTACCGCCGCTGTCCGCCATCTATTCCAACAGCATGGCTCCGGTGGTGCGGCAGGCCGAGGATGGCGAGCGTGAGCTCACTTTGATGCGCTGGGGCATGCCAGACCCGGAGCAGTATGGCGGACATCCTGTGACCAACATCCGCAACACCCGCAATCCGCACTGGCGCCGCTGGCTTAGTCCGGCGCACCGCTGCCTGGTGCCGGTCACCTCCTTCAGCGAGTGGGAGGACACAAGGCCGAAGAAGACGCCGGTCTGGTTCGGGCTATCGGAAGAACGTCCATTGTTCGCCTTTGCCGGGATCTGGACCACCTGGATCGGGGTTCGTGGCATCAAGGCCGATCCCGTCGAAGGCGAGCACGAGCTCTACGGCTTCCTGACCTGCGACCCGAACGAGACAGTGGGCGCTATCCATCCGAAGGCCATGCCGGTGCTTCTGACGACACCGGACGAGATGGACACCTGGTTGGAGGCGCCCTGGGAAGTCGCCAGAGAGCTCCAACGTCCCCTGCCGAATGCTGACATGCTCATCGTGTCGAAGGGCAACCGGAAGGATCCGGTGGAATAGTCACCTACCGAGCATCAGTAAGTGGGTAACCAACAGCGAGCCTCGTTGGTCCGATTTCGACCCCAACAGGCGCCTGGCGATGGCAAGTGGTGGGTGGCTTGTTTGAAGTCATACAGCATAGCGGGAGGCAGCCCCGCTCGCCAAACTTGCTCGAGAAGCCCCATTACCGTCTCATTGCATCGAATCCGGCTACGGGTTCGTAACGCTTGGGAGGAACGAAATGACGGGAATCAAGCGCGCGCTCGTTGCGGCAGCAGTTGGCATCGCCCTTGCCGCAGCGGCCACGCCGTTGCTTGCCCAGGATGCGGGCATGAAGAAGTGGGTTCAGGGCAGAGGATGGGGCTGGGTCTGGGGAGCCGAGGACGAGGTAGGCGCCCTGAACGAGATGACCGATCAGTCGCGCGCTGCCGCGTTGCGTCTCGCCAGCCAGGGGAAGGTCTACGACCTCGGCCTGCCCTACGACCGCAACTCCTACCGCTGGGCGGGCCACAACCCCGGCGAAATCATCAGCTTCCGCACACCGGAAGGCGTGGCACGGCAGCAAGATCTGCCATTTACCACGCCCGCAGGCGGCAACACGGGCAGTACGCGCTGGCACAGCAGCGCCATGTTCATCAGCGACAATGTGGCGACGCAGATCGACGGCTTGGCGCACATCACCCATGGTGAAGACAATCATTGGTACAATGGGTTCCGGGAGAGCGACTGGGGCGGCAACTTCGGCGTCCGTAAGGCTGATGTCACTACCATCCCACCCATCGTCGCTCGTGGTGTCATGATCGACGTCGCCGGGCAGAAGGGGCTGGAGGCGCTTCCGAGCGGCTACGAGATTACCGTGGCTGATCTCGAGGCGGCGCTGCGGGCGCAGAACGTCGACGTGACTCCTGGCACGGTGGTGCTCATCAGGACCGGGACGGCCCGTTACTGGGGTGAGAACGGCAGCGACCACGCCAAGATCAGCGGCCCCGATACTGCTGGTATCGGCATGGCCGCTGCGAGGTGGTTGGTCGAGCAGAAGGGCGCGCTGATGATCGCGTCCGATACTTCCGGGCTCGAGGTGCTCCCACCGAGGCCGCAGGACAGCGCGGCGGTGGGCGGCAGCTTCAACCCGGTGCACGTCTATCTGCTCGTGCAGCAGGGCATTCATATTGGCGAATACCACAACTCGGAGAGGCTTGCGGCCGACAAAGTCTATGAGTTTGCCTACGTGGCTACGACCAATGCGATACGCGGCACCGTGGCGGGCACGGCTCTCAGGCCCATGGCCCTTCGCTGATTGAAGGCGAGCCGCTGCCCGGTCTTTGCCGGGCAGCGGGTACACCATGCACGATCTCCCACATACGACTTGAGCATCCACGTGCTCGTTGTGGCGGCCTGTATGCTTCGCCAGTCTTGGTGTCGATTGCCTTCGGCCTGTCGCCGATGCTGAGTGAGGTTTCGAATGGCGTGCGCTTGACCCTGTAGCGACCATAGGGTCCATGGGGTGCCGTGTACCCCTGGTGCAAGCTGGCGGCGATCCACGGACGGGATGGGTAGTCATGGCTGACGGAGGACTGGCTGAAGCGGGCGAGAGCTCCCGGGCGGTTTTGAGATACCGGCTCGAGGGCATGGATTGCCCGAGCTGCGCCGCGAAGATCGAGACGGCCGTCGGCCGGGTGGCGGGCACCGAGGATATCCGGGTCAACTACGGCACCCAGATCCTGGCCTTCCGCCTGGACGAGGCCGCCACGCCCCGGGCGGGCGTCGAGGAGCAGGTCCGTAGGCTCGGCTACGGCATCGCCCCTGTGGAAGCCCCGCGGATAGTCGCCGGTGAGCCCGGCCCGGCCGCCAAACCCGAAGCCCGCGGTTCTGCCCGCATACCCTGGTGGAAGGGCGCCAAGGCCCAGCTCGCCGTCATCCTCGGCGGGCTGACCGCGGCCGGGTTCGCCGTCTCCCTCGCCGTGCCCGCCCTGGTCCACTGGGCCTACTTGCCCGCCGCGCTGCTCGGCCTCGCGTTCTTCGGCCGCAAGGCCGTCGCCGCGGCGCGCGCTGGTTCGCCCTTCAGCATCGAGATGCTGATGTCGATCGCCACGGTCGGTGCCATCGCGATCGGCGCGACATCCGAGGCGGCGGTCGTGGTCTTCCTGTTCACCATCGGCGAGTTGCTTGAGGGCATCGCCGCCGGTCGGGCGCGGGCGGGCATTGAGGCCCTGGGCGCCCTGGTGCCGAGGACCGCGCTACTGGTCGAAGCAGGCACGGCGCGCGAGGTGCCCGCTGCCAGCCTCAAGGTCGGCGATCTCGTCCTGGTCCGCCCGGGCGACCGGGTCTCAGCGGATGGCGAGGTGGTCGAGGGCGAGTCCGAGGTGGACGAGAGCCCCGTCACCGGCGAGTCCGTCCCGGTGCCCAAGGCCGAGGGCGCCCCGGTCTTCGCGGGCAGCGTCAACGCCTCGGGTGTGCTCCAAGTTCGGGTGACGAAGCCTGCCTCGGACAACACCATCGCCCGCATCATCCAGCTCGTGGAGGAGGCGCAGGAGGCCAAGGCGCCCACCGCCCGGTTCATCGAGCGGTTCTCGGCCATCTACACGCCCATCGCGGTCGCTGTCGCGGCCCTGGTCGCCGTGGCGCCGCCGCTCCTCCTCGGCGCGGACTGGGACACCTGGGTCTACCGTGGGCTGGCGCTGCTGCTGGTGGCATGCCCCTGCGCCCTCGTCCTCTCGACGCCTGCGGCCATCGCCTCCGGCCTCGCGGTTGGCACCCGCCGCGGTCTGCTGGTCAAAGGCGGCGGCACCCTGGAGACCATCGGCCGCGTCCGCACCGTCGCCTTCGACAAGACCGGCACCCTGACCGAGGGGCGCCCACGCGTGACAGATGTCCTTGCCCTGTCCGGCTCCGAGCGCACCCTGCTCGGCCTTGCCGCCGCCGTAGAGAACGGGTCCAGCCATCCGCTCGGCCGCGCCATCCTCGAGAGGGCGGCGGCGGACGGCATCCCGCTGCGCCCCGCCAAGGACTCGCGCGCCATCCCCGGCAAGGCCGTCGAGGCGGTCGTCATCGGCAAGCGGGTCAGCGTCGGCTCGCCTTCTCATGCGGCTGCAGAGGCGCCGCTACCAGCCGACGCGGAGCAGGCGGTCGCGGAGTGGGAGGGTCAAGGAAAGACGGTGGTCGTCGTCTCCGTGGACGACAGCCCCATGGGCCTGATCGCCGTCCGCGACGAGCCGCGGGCGGACGCCGCCGCAGGCGTCCTCGCGCTGCGTGGCCTCGGAGTCCGGGCGGTCATGCTGACCGGCGACAACCCGCGCACGGGCGGGGCCATCGCCTCGGCGCTCGGGCTCGAGGTGCAGGCTGGCCTGCTGCCCGAGGACAAGCTGCGCGAGATCGCCGCCCTGAAGGAGAGGGCGCCGGTGGCCATGGTCGGCGACGGCATCAACGACGCCCCCGCGCTGGCCGCCGCGTCGGTCGGCATTGCCATGGGTGGCGGGACCGACGTGGCGCTCGAGACCGCCGACGCCGCGCTGCTGAACAGCCGCGTCATGGACGTCGCCGCCCTGGTCGGGCTTTCGCGCGCGACGCTGGCGAATATCCACCAGAACGTAGCCATCGCACTCGGCCTGAAGGCGGTCTTCCTGGTGACGACGGTCATCGGCGTCACCGGTCTGTGGCCCGCCGTCCTCGCCGACACGGGCGCCACGGTGCTGGTGACGATCAACGCCCTGCGCCTGCTCGGGCACCGGTTCCGCTTCAAGGATGACCGATGATCTTGGAATCGACCATCACCTGACCGGTCTGCGGCACCGCCAAGACTGAGACCATGCCGACCGACGCCTACCAGTTTTTCTACGACTGCACCGGGTGCGGGGCGCTGCTCCGGCCGAAGCTCCGGGGACTGCTGCGTGTTCTGTTCCTACGGCTCGGTCCCGTGCCCGCCCGTGCAGGCCGAAGGCCGGGGCTGCTGCCGCGCCACGGTGCCGCCAGTCGCGTCTTGGATGGATGAAGGATGACAGGCGCGGGCGTTTATGACCCTGCCGACCATGCAGGCGGCACCCTGGGCGTCGCCCATCCACCTCGCGGTTGGGGCGCCATGGGCAGGTCGGCGATTCCATCCGCAGCCCTAGTGACGGCGGCCACCGCCGCCATGGCGGCCGCCGAAGTGGTAGTGGCCACCGAAGTGATGACGGTGGCCAAAGTGATGGTGGTGGCGATGGCCCCAGCCGCCGCCGAAGAAGCCGAACGACGCGGCGGGGCCGCCCCAGTAAGGAGCGTAGGACGGGGCACCCCAGTAGGCTGGGGCGCCGTAGTAGGTGTTCGGGGCATAGAGGTAGGGCGTGCCCGCCGCGATCGTCGGCATCTTGTTGCCGCTCGCGGTCATGCACTGCACGTACGCCGTGTCGTACCGCTGCTGCAGGTTGCCCACCGACGCCTGCGCGTTCCCGGCGCCGACGGCCGAACCCGCCAGCAGGCCGCCTCCGGCGCCGAGCGCGGCCCCTGCTCCGGCATTGCCGCCCGCCGCCCCGAGCAGGGCACCCGCACCGGCGCCGAGCGCCGTGCCCACGGCGGCGCTGCCGACCGCGCTCTGGTTCGCCGCCTGCTGGGGCGAGCCGCCGCCGATCTGCTGCTGCGCGTGGCCGCGGCAGGCGGCGTCCTCTTGCTGGAACTGAGCAAGGTTCTTTCCCTCCGCTGGAACCATCCAGACGTTGGGACCCGTCGGCGGCGCGACGGCGCAGGCGCCGAGGGCGAGCGCCCCGGCGAGTGCTGCGGTAGACCTGAGGCCCGACATGGCGGCGTTTCTCCGGCCCGCTTCGCGGCTGGCTCCAGCCGGGCGGACTTATAGGCGAAACGTCCTCGCCGACTTTCGGTTCGGCACGGCGCGGTGCGGCCGACTGGATCTCTCGACTGGGAGCCGCTTGACCAGCATCCGCTCCTCGGCTGGAGGCCATCAGGTTCGCCTCGGCAGGGTTCCGGTCGGGGCCGCCGCCCCCCAACCGACATCGCCCGTTCAACTCGAGCAAGCCACTCTGCACCGGGTGCACGGCTGTCCTCCACCTGACCGGCGCCAGCGTCGGACGCAGACACGTAGATCGGTAACGCGGCGCTGCCGCTTGAGCCGCAACTCGGGGTGAACGCACGCTGCTGCTGCGGCTCACCTCTGTCACGTTCACAAGAAGCAAGTCCCAGGGTGTCACCACCACGTCATGGAGCATTAGGACGGGCCACTTTGGTCTTGCGTAAACCCAGCCCTCCAACTTCACATGCTGAACAACAAAAGGGACGCTTCGCCTGCCAAGGGTTTCGTGACTACTTGAAGCGCGCAAGCCGGTAAAGACAGCAAAGTCACCAACGAACAAGCCGAACCATGGCTTTGCTGAGCAACGGGCTCGGCAATTCGCGCACATGGAATTCCACCGTCTGGTCGGGAGGAAATGATGGCTCAGAAAGTCGGGGATGTGAGTGACGTTCATGCCTTCGCAGGCTCAGCGGAGTATCACGTCACCGCCCTTCAGATGCCGATCTACTTCAACCGAGAGGGCGATCATGACCACAACGGCTTAATCTATGCCCTCGATGTCAACCTCCCCCTCCTCAAGTACATCCGCGCGCTGGCGGATGGCACGGACGCGCAAGAGCACGAACTCGCGGCAAGAGATATCGCAACCCGACTGCGCATGCCGTTTCCGACCACGCAGGAGAAGGCAAAGCTTCCGCATCCGCTCGTCCGTCCCCTCGTCCTTCGGGTCAACAGGGGCCGGACGCTTTCCATCAGGCTACGCAACGAGGTCCAAGGCCGCTGGGTCGGACTGCATCTGGTTGGTGGCGGCTACGACGTGAAGTCGAGCGACGGGTCCGAAGTCGGTGCAAACGGTCACTCCCTCGCGGCGCCCGGCGGCCATCGCCATTACAGATGGACCTGCCACAACGAGGGTGTATTCCCGTTCCATGATGGCGGCAGCTACTCCGGTGGCGAGGACGGAACCAACGTCCACGGCTTGTTTGGCGCCCTGATTGTCGAGCCCGAGCATGCTATCTGGCGCGATCCCGTGACCGGTCGCACCTCGACCGAAGGTCAGATGGACGGGCTTTACCTCGACGTCCTCCCGAACGGCCAGGAACCATCGAAAGTCTTCCCGGTCTCCGACAGCACGCTACCCGGCCATAAATGGGGAGACCCAAAGGAGGAGCACGAGTTCGACAAGGAGGACCACCGCGAGTTCGTGATCTTCTTCCACGACGAGCCCGAGTTCCTCCCGCCGCATGAAATACTCGGGCGGGATCCGTGCCTGGCCGAGAAACCGGGCGCAGGTGGTGGAGGCGGGCACGGTGGTCACGGCGCGGGCGACGACCATCCGCCCATCATGCCCGTGTCCTACCGCGCCGAGCCGATGGTGAACCGCGAGCGGACACTTTGGCACTGGGTGCAGGAGGAGCACCACATTCTGGATCGTCCGGTGCTCAACGAGGAGCAGCATCACAGCAGTTGGCTGTTTGGCGACCCCGCGACACCAATCCTGAAGGCTTACATCGGCGATCCGGTGCGCATCCGCTTCGTCCACGCTGGCGTGAAGGAGACGCACGTCTTCCATCTCCATCTCTACGAGTGGCACGCGGTCCCCGACGACAAGGCATCCCCACGCATTGACGCGATCTCCGTCAGTCCCCAGACAGCGCACACCATCGAACCCGCGTGGGGGGCAGGCAGTCGGCAGCAGGTTGCGGGGGACGTGATCTGGCATTGCCACCTCTACCCTCACTTCCACGAAGGCATGTGGGGCATGTTCCGCACCTTCGAGACTTTGCAGAAAGGGGCAGATAAGAACGTCAAGAGCCCGCTGATTACCGACCTGGATCCCGTCTACGAAGGGAGGAGGCTCGACCACTATCCCGACGGCACTCCCATCGAGCGGCTGTGGCCGCTACCGGGTCGAGTGCCTCCTGCGCCCACACCGGAACATCCAGGCTATCCCCTCTACATTCCAGGCAGGATCCGCCAGAAGTCGCCGATCCCTCCGTGGCCGCTCGAGAACGAGGAGCTTCCAGAGGACTATGACTACCGCGCGGAGCCGACGGCGCTTGAGTGGCGAGCGTTTAATGGCAGGCCCGTGCCGGGTGAGATGTTCACGCGGCGACCATTCAGCGATGGACAGAACCTAGAGTGGCCAGAGGACGTCCCTTCGAAGTACAGCGGGAACGGCGACCGTGAGGTGCCGCACGAAATCGCGGTGACGCGGACGCCGATCCCCTACAACGGGCACGGGTGGCACGATAAGCATGGCCATCTGTTCTACCGGACCGCTGACCGCGAACCAGCCGAGGGCGACGTCAAACAGCCGCTGTTTTTCCGCGCGCAGCACGGCCAGATCCTGAACCTGACGCTTCGGAACGACCTGCAACTCAACATCCCGGGCACCGAGTTTGACCACGCGTTTCCACCGTGCGAGGCACGGCCCTGGCAGGGGGAGTGCGCGCTGCATGTCCACATGGTGAAGTTCGACCCGATCTGCGCCGACGGGGCCAGTGTCGGCTGGAACTACCTCAGTGGCCCGGTTGCCGGGAAGAAGATGATTTACCGCTGGTGGCTGGATCAGGAGTTCGGCACGATCTTCTTCCATGACCATCTCTTCGCCAACTACCGCCAGAAGCACGGCCTGTTCGGCGCCTTGATCGTCGAGCCCCCCGGGGCGGAGTTCTACCACCCAGCCGAAGACAGGGCGATTGTCAGCGGCATGCAGGCGCGCGTCAGGGTGCCGGGCCGCGCGCCGGAGTGGTTCCGCGAGTTCTGCATCGGCATCGGCGACTTCATCCCAATGTGGGACCGTGACGGCGAACCTCTGAACCCTCCGAAACACCCCGGCGGCCATGGCGACCAGGGCGTCATGGGTTTGAACTACCGCAGCGACCCTATCCACGAACGCCTCCGGACAGCACCGCCGCCCTCTGAAATGGTTGACCCAGCCCTGTGGTTCAGTTCGAGGGAGCCGTACAACCGCGACCCCTATACGGTGCGCTTCGACACCTTCGCTGGCGATCCCATCTGGCTCCGCCTCGTTCAGGGGTCGCATGAGGAGCAGCACAGCTTTCAGATCCACGGCATGAGGTGGCAGCGGTTCCGCGTGAACCCGGATTCCGCCATCCGCAACCAGCAGACTTTCGGCCTGGCCGAGGCGTTCACCTTCATCCAGAACGAGCCCTACGAGCCCGGCGACTACCTCTACAAGCTGTCTAGCTCCGACGACCTTTGGCTGGGATGCTGGGGCCTGATCCGGGCCTACCGCGCCACCGATGGGGAGGAGGAAACCGGTGGACTTAGGAAGCTTGGCAACCCGCCATCAGCCGCTCCACCGAAATCCGTCCTGGTCCGGGAGTTCCGCGTCCGGGCGGAAAGGAGAAGGATCGTTTACCGAGACCCGGATCTCGTCGACCCTTTCGGCCTCGTTTACCAGTTGGAGAGAATTATCGATCCGGACGGCATCGAGATACCCGTTCGCCAGCCTCGCTCCGAGAACCCCGCGGTGCCGCTGGTGCTCCGGTGCCGCGAAGGCGAGACGGTGAGGGTGCGCCTGACGAACGGCCTTCCGCCGGGCACCAAGCTGAGGCCAGAGCCCTTCGCGCCACGAGTGCCCGTCGAGGAGCGCAACCCCTTCTCGAACCGGCCAGAGCGCCCGGTTTCCTCGCAGGTGTCGATGCACGCGGACCTTCTTCGATATGACGTGACGAGATCCGATGGCGCGAACGTGGGGCGCAACGCCGACGTCTCCCCGCAGAGCGCGGTCCCGGGCGGACCAGCGGTGGTCTACGAATGGCATACTGACCGGCCGCCGCCGTCGAAGGAGAATCCCAATCCCAACGGCGGTGAGCCGCTGGGCCCGCTGCTCCTTCAGGACATGGCGGACTTCCGCAACCACCGGCACCACGGTCTCATCGGCGCACTGATCGTCGAGCCGAAAGACGCCACCCCGCTTTGGGTGAGGTCCGGGCAGCAGACGGCCAACGGCAAGCAGGAAGCCTGGGATGGCCCGCGCGCTACGCTGGTCGTCAACGGCGAACATGGGAAGGAGCGCATCGAAGAGGTTGTGCTGCTGCTCCAGGATGGCCTCCGGCATTATCTGCGCGGCAACATCCATATGCCCATCGCGGACGAGCCCCCAGGCCCCGGCGAGGACGCGCCTGACCATGAGGACCAGGGACAGAAGGGCTTCAACTACCGCTCCGAGCCGGTCGGACCCGACATACAACGCATCCTGCAAGGCAAGACCGAAGGCTGGCTTTCGAATCCGAACCCTGCGACCCCTGTCTTCCGAGTTCCGGAGCGGAGCACCGTCAGGCTCCATCTCATCGGCGCGACCGACAAGCCACGGAACCAGAGCTTCACCGTGCATGGGGTGACGTGGCCGGAGTACCGCTTCCTAGGCCAGAAGAAGGGACCGTTCGTGGCGTCGGAGGCAGCCATCACCACCGGAACCGCGAGGATCTTCGAGTTCAAGGTCCACGGCGCCGCCGATTATGCCTACAGGAGTGGCATACTGAAGTGGGCCGTGCCCCAAGGGCTTTGGGGCATCCTTCGGGTGGGTAAGTCGACAACAGCAACTGCGCTGCTCGCCAGGACGATCGAAGCCGTCAGGCAGCGGCCCATAGCGTCCCTGTCCACCGCCGGGACTGTGGGCTGGATCTTTGGCCTACTAGCCAAACGGAGGCGGTAAGCGTTGACGGAAGCCTCGGGAGCACTGGCGAGGGACACGCTCAGGACTTCGCCATGAAGGCCTCTGGCCAAGCGGTGCCAGCCAGCAACAGGCTCTGCTCTCGGGCTGGTGTGGCCGGACCTCCCTCTGCGAGCAGGTCCGGGCAGCGCTAGACCGTCGCCCGCATGACGGGAGCCGCCGTGATCCGTTTCCGGAAAGCGGGTAGGATCGCGTCGGTACAGCGGGCGAGCGCCTCGGCGGCGATCAGGTAGGCGGCCGCCAGGGGGTGATCGCGGCAGGGCCTCACCACAAAGCGTCTCCGGGACGCGAAGCAGGTGCCCGGCCGCGTCACCAAGCCGCTCCCGCAGGATCCGCTGCGTGCGGCCAGTACCTCCTTTCTGAGTCGTGCAGCATCCGTCATCGCCGCCTCCCGGTCCACGGCGGAGCGCCCACAAAAATAGGGACTGCCCCCCGCAGGAGGGTCAGGCGCCGCTTTCATACTTTGTCACACGGGATCGGCGCCCAAGACGGAGGCACGCGGCATCTTCCCGGATACGGTTGCGTTTTCCGCACCAAGGCGGGCTGTCGGTGCCTGCTTGCGCCGCGGCCAACCGGCGACGGCGCACACGGTAATTAAGGAGACGCACCAGGATGACCAAAGTCAGAACGCTTCGCATCACCGGCCTCGCGCTCGCGCTGGGTCTTGGCCTCGCGGCCTGCGCCCAGCAATCCAGCCCCCCGCCCGCTCAGCAGACCGGCGGCATGTCGGGGATGGGCGCTCAGGGCACGGCGGGCATGCAGGGCGGAGCGGGCATGCAAGGTCACAGCATGTCGGGAATGGGCGCCCACCAGGGCCAAAGCATGTCCGGCATGAACATGCAGCAGATGATGGTCCACTGCGCTGAGATGCGTCAGCAGTCCCGGCCCGGTGCCGCCATGAGCGCCGACATGCAGGCGATGATGGCGCACTGCAATCAGATGTCCCAGCAGCCAGGAAGCGGGTCCAGCGGCGGAATGCAGCAGAGGCGCTAACAAAAGGGGGAGCGGCCCAGTGACCGCTCCCCCCTTTCATTGGAAACGGCACCTACAGGCGAACCGCCCGCAGCCGCAGCGAGTTGGCGATGACGGATGTCGAACTCAGCGCCATGGCCAGCGCGGCGACGATCGGGCTGAGCATGATGCCGAGGAACGGGTACAGCACGCCCGCCGCCAGCGGAATTCCGGCCGCGTTGTAGATGAACGCGAAGAACAGGTTCTGTCGGATATTCCGCATCACCGCGCGCGATAGCGTCCGCGCCCGCGCGATGCCCGCGAGGTCGCCCTTGACCAGCGTCACCCCCGCGCTCTGCATGGCGACGTCGGTGCCTGTGCCTGTGCCCATGGCGATGCCGACGTCGGCCTCGGCCAGGGCGGGAGCATCGTTGACGCCGTCCCCCGCCATGGCGACGACCTTCCCCTTCGCCCGGAGCTCCCGGACAATGCGGTGCTTGTCCTTGGGCAGCACGTCGCCCTGGAACTCGTCCATGCCGAGCTTCCGCGCGACCGCCTCCGCCGTCGTCCGGTTGTCGCCGGTCAGCATGACGATGTGGATGCCCTCGGCGCGCAGGCTCGCCAGCGCGGCGGGCGTGGACTGCTTCACCGGATCCGCAACCGCGATGACGCCGCCCGGCCTGCCGTCAACGGACAGGAAAAGCGCCGTGCCGCCCTCACGCCGCAGCTCGTCGGCCCTGGCCGCCAGCTCGCCCAGTTCCACCCCGAGCTCCTGCATCAGCCGCGCGTTGCCCAGCGCGACCCGGCGCCCGTCCACGGTGCCGGTCACGCCCTTGCCGGTGACGGAGGCGAAGTCGGCGGGCTCCCCGAAAGGGACGCCGCGCTCCCTGGCCGCGGCGACGATGGCGGCCGCCAGCGGGTGCTCGCTCGACCGCTCCAGGCTCGCCGCCAGGGGCAGCATCTCGGCCTCGGTCAGGCCAGGAGCTGGGACCACGGCCACCACCTTGGGCTTGCCCTCGGTCAGCGTGCCCGTCTTGTCCACGACGAGCGTGTCAACACGCTCCATGTGCTCCAGCGCCTCGGCCGACTTGATGAGCACGCCCGCGGAGGCGCCCTTGCCGACACCGACCATTATCGACATCGGCGTGGCCAAGCCGAGCGCGCAGGGACAGGCGATGATGACCACCGAGACCGCCGCGACCAGGGCGTAGGAGAGCGCGGGGCTCGGCCCCCAGACCGCCCAGGCGACGAAGGCCAGCGCCGCGACGGCGATCACCGCCGGGACGAAGTAGCCGGACACAGTGTCGGCCATGCGCTGGATCGGCGCCCGGCTGCGCTGCGCCTCGGCCACCATGGCCACGATGCGCGCGAGCATGGTGTCCGAGCCCACCTTGTCGGCGCGCATGACCAGCGAGCCAGTGCCGTTCACCGTGGCGCCGATGACCTTGGAGCCGGGCACCTTCTCCACGGGCAAGGATTCGCCGGTCACCATGGACTCGTCCACGGCGCCGCCGCCCTCCAGCACCTCGCCGTCCACCGGCACGCTCTCGCCCGGCCGCACGCGCAGCCGGTCGCCGACCTGGACGTCCGCCAGCGGGATCTCCTCGTCGGAGCCGTCCTGCCGAATGCGGCGCGCCGTCTTGGGCGCCATGTTCAGCAGGGCGCGGATGGCGCCGCCGGTGGCCTCGCGCGCCCGCAGCTCCAGCACCTGGCCGAGCAGGACGAGCACGGTGATGACCGCGGCCGCCTCGAAGTAGACGGGAACGACGCCGTCCATGCCGCGGAAGCCCGTGGGGAAGGCGCCGGGCGCGAGGGTGGCGACCACGCTGTAGAGGTAGGCGGCGCCGGTCCCGAGGCCGACCAAGCTGAACATGTTGAGGCTGCGGTTCACCACCGACTGCCAGCCGCGGACGAAGAAAAGCCACCCGGCCCAGAGCACGACCGGCGTCGCCAGCAGAAACTGGATCCAGGTCGAGGCCGCGGGCGAGACGAGGTGATGCAGGCCAAGGCCGGGGATGTGGCCGCCCATTTCCAGGACGACGACCGGCAGGGTCAGCACGAGCCCGACCCAAAACCGCCGCGTCATGTCCATGAGTTCGTGGTTCGGGGCGGCCTCGGCGGTGACCTCGATAGGCTCCAGCGCCATGCCGCAGATGGGGCAATTGCCCGGCCCCTGCTGCCGGATCTCCGGGTGCATCGGGCAGGTGTAGACGGCGGCCTTCTGCGCCGCGGTCGGCGCGGCCCCTTTCTCCGGCTTCAGGTACTTGTCCGGGTCCGCCTCGAACTTCCCCCGGCACCCCGCCGAGCAGAAGTGGAAGGTCTGTCAGTGGTGCTCCGCCCGGTGCTTCGAGGTCACCGGGTCCACCTTCATGCCGCAGACCGGGTCGGTGACCAGGGCCGCGTCGGCCACCGCCGCGTCGCCGTGGCCATGGTCCCCGAGGCCGTGATGGTGAGTGCAGCCAGGACCGTGGTGGTGGCCCTGGTGGTGCTCGTGTCCATGGCCTGGGTGATGACCGCTCATGCTGCCGTCTCCGCGATGGTCCGCTTCGGCGCCGGCCGGTTCCGACGATGGGCGCAACGTGGTGCTTCCCACGATGGGAGGGTCAAGGGCTCCATCGGAGGTGCCCGCAGCCCCATATCGGCCTTGACCTTCCCACAGTGGGAAACCCCACCTTAGGTGTGAAGCCGCCCCCGGGGCGGTTCGGATCGGAGGCCAGCATGAACATCGGGCAGGCGTCGGCGGCCTCGGGCGTGTCGGCCAAGATGCTCCGCTACTACGAGAGCATCGGGCTCATTCCGAAGGCGGTCCGCACCGAGGCGGGCTACCGCGTCTACACGGATAGCGACGTGCAGACGCTACGCTTCATCCGGCGGGCGCGCGACCTCGGGCTCTCCATCGAGCGCATCAAGCTGCTGGTCGGCCTCTGGCACGATCGCGGGCGGTCGAGCGCCGACGTGAAGCGGGTCGCAACCGAGCACGTCGCCGAGCTCGAGGCCAAGATCCTGGAGCTGAGCGCGATGCGGGACACCCTCCAGGAGCTGGCGGACGCCTGCCACGGCGACCACCGGCCCGAGTGCCCGATCCTCCGTGACCTGGAGGGCGACGGGGCGAAACCCCGGACCGCTCCCGCCAACCGCAGCGCGGGCTCCGCCAAGTCCCCCGCCACGGCCCACTGCTGAGGAGGCGGGCAGGCGATGGCCATGGGCGCGGTCGGCATGTTCCGGAGGGTGGTGGCGAGCCTACTCGTGCTGGCCATGCTCGCCCTGTCGGTCGCGCCGGGTCTCGCCGCCGCACCTCCCGCCGACCACGGCCGCCACCACGCCGCCCACGACTGCGCGCCAGCGCATGGCGAGGCCGCCACGATCCCGCCCCACCCCGCCCGCCCGTCCGGTGACCACCATGGCGGCGCGCCCGGGCTCGCCTGCTGCATCGCCTCGCAGTGCCCCATGTTGTTGGGCGGCCTGCCCGTGCCGCCGCCCCAGCCCCTGCCGCACGAGGGCCTCGCCGTCCGCGGCGGCGTCTCGGCCTCCGGGTCCGTGGGAATCGAGATCCCACCGGCGCTCCCGCCGCCCCGCGCGGCCCCACCGGGCGCCAAGCCGCCCGGGAGCGCCGCCGCGCGACGGCCGCGGCGTCCAGGGTATCGACCCCACGAATGACGCCCCTGCGCGGGGCACTGCGGCACGCCCGAGGCCAACCGCCCGCGGCCGCGGCCAGATGACAGGACCAAGACGATGACCACGAAGAATTCGAACCGGGCCGCCCGGCGGCTCCCGCTGCGCCTTGCCCTCTTGGCGGCCACTACCGGTCTGGCGCTCGCCGCCGCCCCGGCCCGCGCCGCCATCGAGGAGGGCTACCAGCCCGGCGGCGCGCCCGTGCCGACGACCTGGTACGAACTCGCCAGCCCGGCCTCGATCAGGGCCGACCGGGAATACGTCGCCGGGATGCGGCCGCACCACGCGGGCGCGCTGACGATGGCGAAGGAGTACTTGGCCGACCCGCAGGCGAGCAGCCCGGTTCTGAAGGCGCTGGCGGTGGCCGTCATCCGCAACCAGAGCTTCGAGATCGGGCTGCTCGACGAGGTCACGCGCAACCTCGACCGGTCGCCGACGGTGCTGAACCTCGGCTTCACCCGGCTTGTGCTTCAGCCATCGGCGACCGAGGGCATGGGGCAGATGGAACGCTTCCAGCGTTCCCCAATTCCGGGACCCGCGGCGGCGCTGGCCAACCCTGGCGCCCCGGTCACCGCGCGCGACGTGCAGTTCGCCAAGGGGATGACGATCCACCACCAGGCGGCGCTGGAGATGGCGCGGGCCTACCACGCCAACCCGGACGCCCGGAACGGCTTCCTCGGGCTGATGAATGTCGACATCATCACCGACCAGACCCAGGAGATCGCCCTGATGCAGCGGGTCATCGCCGCCTTCCCCGGTGACGCGGACGCGGTGCAGGTGGACGCCTCCATGATCCACGGCATGGAGGGCATGCAGCACGGCGGCGGCCACGGCGCCCATGCCGGGCACGGGGGCATGGAAATGCCGCGGCCCGAAGCCGCCCCTGCCGCGGAGCCGCCCGCTGCGCCGCGCACCCAGCGGCCGACGCCGGGCGTCCCGGCCGCCCGGCGCGCGCAACCTCTCCACCGAGGGCACGGCGGGGCACTGGCGCAGGACGAGCACGCACACCACCACTGAGCAGCGGAGACCCGGCGGCGGCCCTGTCCGCCGCCGGGCAGGTCAGGAGCGACGAGGATGACGCGAGGGGATGATGTGATGGGCGGCGGCGAGGCCCTGGCGGGAACGGTTGGCAGGCGGGACGCGCTCCGCCTGCCGCTGGCCGCCGTGGTCACGCTGGGACTGGCGCGCGCGGCGCGGGCCGCCCAGGTCGAGGCCCTGCAGCACACCAAGCGCTGGGACGACGCCGCGGCCCTGATGGTCGAGGCCGCCCAGCGCCTCGAGCGCGGCGGGGCGGATTTCCTGGTGATCTGCACCAACACCATGCACCGCATGGCAGACGAGGTGCAGACGGCCGTTGGCATACCCCTGCTGCACATCGCCGACCCCACGGCCGAGCGCATCCGGGCAGCTGGGATGCGGCGGATCGGCTTGCTGGGAACGGCCCTCACCATGGAGCAGGAGTTCTACCGAGGCCGGTTGCGGAACCGGCATGGGCTGGAGGTGCTGGTGCCCGGGGACGAGGACCGCGCCCTGGTCCATCGGGTGATCTACGACGAGCTGGTGCAGGGACGCGTCGAGCCCGCTTCGCGGCAGGCGTACAACGAGGTCATTGCCCGCTTGGTCGAGCGCGGCGCCGAGGCGGTCATCCTGGGCTGCACGGAGATCATGCTGCTCGTCCGGCCTGAGGACAGCCCGGTGCCGCTTTACGACACCACCGTCATCCATGCTGAAGCCGCCGTGGACCTAGCGCTCACCGGCCCGTAGGCGGTCGCGGCACAAGGCGCCGCCCATCACGGCCCGGCCCGAGCGGCCACTTCAGATGCCCTGACAGGCGCCGGTCGCGAGCGGAGCCGTGGTTCCTAGACGTGCGACAGGCGCCACGCCGCTCGGCAACGTGCCGGGCGCCCAGGCAGGTGCAAGGTTCGCAGCATACCCTTTGGTGATCGGCGCCGGGCGTCCGCTTCGACGCCCGGGCGCCGCTTGCTCGCCCGATGACGGCCACCAGCTGAGGACGGTCCGTCCGTCCAGTACGTTGGCCCGACGCCGACGGGGCCTGCCGTGAAAGGCTGGACGCGATGTCACTCGGTGACGCAAATGCCGCGCCTGCGGTCTTGGCGGACGTCATCCTTGCAAGGCTCAGCAGGCAAGTCCTTGCGCCCTTTCGCAACCTCGCAGGATTCGGCCCGCTGGGTGCGAGAGCGGCGCAGGCCCCTAGGAATTCCCTCGGGCGGCTCGGCGACCGGCGCCAAGAAGCACTGACAAAAACTGGCCAGCTCCATGGAATGGTTCGGCTGGAATTTTAGTGGGCCATCACAGCCGGGCCTGCTCCTGAGCTGATCTACGGTGGTAGTGACGCTGAACGTACTGCGGCTACTTGGGTATCGCTTCCCGCTCGCCCGGTAGCGCAGAACTGCCGACGAGGCCTCCGACGGGCAGCGCAGGATGCGCGATGTCCAAGATCCCGACGGCCGCGATGCTGTACCCTCATGATGGGGGTGCTGTTGGCGCACAGGGGCGAAGTCAGAGGACGCGAGCGGCAGTGCGACGGCAAACCGCAAGGCTTTTTCGTTGCCTTGGTTGCCGATCAGGGATGCGCAGGCAAAGGTCGGGACAGTGCCAAAGCTGGCGGTGCCACGATGATGCCGCGATGCGAACAGAAGGCCGACACGCCAAGCTTCTACA